>JAHEIW010000384.1 GCA_024639185.1 Deltaproteobacteria bacterium
GGAGCAACTTTACAATTTTGTGGTTGGTGCACCCTGAGGGAAAGGGATTGATATATTTGTTTAAACCTACTGCTAGAATAACCAAAATTGTGCAGAAATGCAATTGATATCGAAAAACGCTAATCCGGGGAGGCGATAAATTGGCTCAAATAGCGTGTTTATGATTTTATACGACGGTAAATCCTGATTTTTCGGGGACATAGACGAACCTGTATGTATTTCATTTGACAGCAGACAGCATATCAATATAAAATTGAAGGGTTACATGGTTCAGGGCAAGCGTTTTGCTGGGAGGCTGGAAAGCTTTAAAAGCTCATAGCTGATAGCTCATAGCTCATAGATAGGGGCTAAACGGAGGCATGGAAGCTATAAAAGACAAGAATAAAAAATTAGGGACACGGATTTACACAGATGAACACAGATAAAAACACCAAATTATTAAATAAAAAGAACCGTGAAAATCCCACGCCCGCCATGCGAGACGCAAGGCGAGGCGGGCGGGTGAGCAGATCTGTGTCCTAAAAAAATGTTCGTGTGAAATTGCAAATATTGAGGCTTCCCAGCTTTCAAGCATCCTGGCATCCCAGCCTTTCCAAAAGTCAGTAGCCAGTGTCCCGATCCCAATAAAACCGATGCCGAAATTGAGAATGACTGCGTGAAAAGAAATACAAAAAATAACGATGGCTTAATGGATTCAATGGTCGTTGCCGGTATCGCAATGGCGGCGCTCTACTGGGTGTGCGAATCCTTTATGTATTTTTTTTTGGAACCCGAGGCCAATTTTATCCAGCATTTGCTGGGGCCGAGCAGGTTTGAGATCTTTACCCGCCTTCTGGTGTTATGCTTATTTGCCGTTTTCACCTCCCACTTTCAGCATGCCTTAAACAAGAGTCGTCTGGCGGATAAAGCGCTTCTTGAAGGCGAAGCCAAGTATCGCTCGATTGTCGAAGGTTTGGAAGAGGGCTACTTTGAAACGGATCTGAGCGGTAACCTGACCTTTTTTAACGATCCGCTGTGTAAAATCCTGGGTTTTGAGCGCGGCGACCTGGAAGGTCAAAATTTCCGCACCTTCACCTCGCCAGTCACCATCCGTAAAATGGATGACATCTATGCCCGGGTCAAAAAAACGGGCGACCCCATTCGCGTAACCGACTATGATGCCCTTGGCAAAGATGGCCGCGAAATCGCTCTGGAGCTGGCGGCATCCTTATTGCGTGACGCCAGCGGCACCCCTACCGGATTCCGTGGCGTTTTGCGGGATGTCTCCGATCGAAAAGAAGCGGAAGCCGAAAAAAAGAGGCTTGAAATTCAGGTTCAGCAGGCCCAGAAAATGGAATCCATCGGCACGCTTGCCGGAGGGATTGCCCATGATTTCAACAATATATTAATGGGAATTCAGGGAAATGCTTCCCTGATGGCGATCAAAACCGAAGCAAGCCATCCCGGCTATGAAAAGATTAAAAACATCGAAACCTACGTCGAAAACGGCACAGAACTCACCCGGCAGCTGCTGGGGTTTGCCCGCAGAGGCAAGTACCATGCGATTACCACCGATATTAACGATGTGATCGAGAAATCAGCAAACATGTTCGGCCGCACCAAAAAGGAAATTCAAATTCAAACGGACCTGGTGCCGGAGATCTGGACGGTTGAAGTTGATCGGGGTCAGATCGAGCAGGCCCTCTTAAACCTCTACGTCAATGCCTGGCAGGCCATGCCGGAGGGCGGCAGTCTGAGTTTAAAAACCGAAAATATCGTTCTGGGCGCGGATTTTATCAACAGCCAGCCGTACAGGGTTGAAGCCGGAGATTACATTAAAATAACCCTATGCGACACCGGCATCGGCATCGATAAACAGACACAGGCCCGGATATTTGAACCTTTTTTCACCACCAAAGAAATGGGACGGGGCACCGGCCTGGGGCTGGCTTCGGTTTACGGTATCATTAAAAATCATGGCGGCTACATAAACGTCTACAGTGAAATCGGTCAGGGCACAACCTTTACGATTTATTTGCCGGCTTCGGCCAAAGCCATTCAACCGGAGGTCAAGACGGTTGCGCCGATCGTTGTTGCGGGTAACGGCACCATCTTATTGATTGATGATGAGAAAATGATCATCGACGTGGGACAGGAGCTTTTACAGGAGTTGGGTTATGATGTGCTGACCGCCCGAAGCGGGCAGGAAGCCATCGAGATCTACCGCCAAAAATCCGCCGGGATTGATCTGGTTATCATGGATCTGATTATGCCCGGCATGGGCGGCAGCGAGACCTATGATCGCCTTAAAGAAATCGATACCCATGCTAAAGTGCTGCTGTCCAGCGGTTACAGCATCAACGGCCAGGCCGCAAAAATTTTGGAACGCGGCTGCGATGGATTTATCCAAAAACCATTCAACATCAACCAACTATCCGAAAAAATTGAGGGTATTATCGC
>JAHEIW010000045.1 GCA_024639185.1 Deltaproteobacteria bacterium
TTTTTTTGAGCGATCGTTTTTGGTGGATGGGTTTGGCCACAAATAGCAGACAATCTTTGCCGTTCATAAATTGTCGCACGGCAAGCATCGGATAGCGTCGGCCCTTGAAGCCCATCCCGCGGCAGCCATGCGGATAGTTTTGATCCCAGGTGACATAGTAATGAATGCATTTGTGGCAAGAAATGGGCATTGGTGAAAATTTCGGATTGTAGATTGCAGATGTCGGATTTTAAATGTGCGGTTCAGCAGATATTTCAATCTGCAATCGACTCGACTGAGCTCGTCGCAGGCCGCAATCTAAAATCCGCAATTGAAGGTGTTAATCCCCGTCCCGCAAATCGACGCGAATCTCCATATCTTCCAGCAGTCTGTATGCATCCCGTCGTTCGGTATCCGTGCTTTCACCCACAACGGTGATAATCGCTTGAATAACCTCATTGCTGACGCCGGCATTCTTGAGTGCAATGATGTCATTGGCCGTGGTAAATTCAATTGATCGAACATCTTTGCCGTAGATAATCGGAGCCGTGTCTTTGAGAAAAGAACCTTCCCGAATGACCATCTGAATGGTTTTCTCGCTAAGCCCCGCCTTTTTCAGGTCGACAATTTCCTGAACGCTAAACGCAGCGGTTTCAATGACCTTTTCCCGCACCATCAGTTGAATCGTGGCATCACTGATACCGACCTTTTTCAAGCGTACGATATCCGCGCTTTTCAAACCGAAAGCGGATATAGCAACGACAAGCCAGAGTAGAATAAAACAACTCAATATGATGTTTGTTTTTTTCATCGTCTATTTAAGAAATTGCACCAGCCCCGGTTGAATGATTCGAGCCGCAGTGGCCAGTGTGGTTTGATAGGCCAACTCAATATTTTGTAGCTCCACAACTGCTTTGGTGATGTCGGCTTCTTCTTCTTTGGCCATCAAATCCTGGATTTTAGGCTTATAATTTTGCCAGTGCCTTTCGGTAATCTCCAGTTGGTAATATATCGATGCATTGGCAGCGCGAATGTTATTGACCTGCGTTCGGGCTTGATCCAGCATGCCCGTTTGGGCTGAAATGGCATCTGTATCATTATTTTCAAGCCCGACGATCAAATCCCGAATGTGATCGAAAATATTCACACCGGCGGCGGCGGCATTGTGAAATATCGGCTGACCATCGGCATCAAGGGTCAGTTCGGTGTTCTTGGCGACGATAAAACTGGTATCCCCGGTATCGCCATTGTAACTGACCGTATACTGGTCGAAGGTGGTCGGCAGGGTATCATCGCGTGAAAAAGGGGCTGTTTTGGTCAAGTAGCCAGAGAACATATAGCTATCATTTTGGGTGGCATTGGCCAGATCAAGAATTTGATCATACAGATTTTTCACCTCTTCTGCCGCCAGCTGACGACTTTCATTAGTGCCGCCAGCTTCAGTTTGCCCGATGGCCCGCAGCACCTGCAACAAATCATCAACCAGCTTTAAAGTGGATTCAGTCTCATCAAGTCGAGTCTTTCCGGTCTGAATATTGGTCTGATATTGATCAATCGAGGCCAGGGTTTGCCGATAATCCAGAACCTTGCCCATGGCTATCGGATCATCGGATGGTTTGTTGATACGCTTTTGAGAAGCAATGATCGTTTGTCGATCATACAATGCTTCGTTTTGCGCTGTCAAATAGCGCACCAGCGATTGCGTCATCGTATTTTGCGTCACACGCATAAAATCATCTCCTCCTTTTGGGATTCAGTTTTTTATATCAACAGGATGCCCCACCGGGTACCCGGACCGCCCGGTCCGCGATCCCCTTCCCTTTTAGCTGCCTATATCATCTGCAAAACCGTTTGCATCAGCTCATCGGCCGCACTGATCATTTTTGCAGATGCCGTATAGGCATTTTGAAATTTAATTAGATTGATCATCTCCTCATCCAGCGACACCCCGGAAATCGATTCGCGGCGATTTTCCAGCTGGCTCAGCATATCCGATTGATGATGATAGTAAGCGTCTGATTTGAGAACTTCATTACCGGTATCTCGAATCAGCGAGCTGTAATAGTCATTGTAGGTGGCCGTATTGCCGTTCATCGTCAATTGGTACTGCAACTTGGCGATTTCCATCGCCTGACGATTGTCACCCGGAACGGTCAGTGCATCGGCAGCGGCGGCAATCAGATCCGGGTCGGCGGCAATATTGGTGTTTAGGGCGATATTGCCTGCGCCCAATCCATTAAAAAAGACCTCACCTGCGGACCCGTCCAGGGCAAAACCGGCCTGATGCAGGGCGTTGATGTCCGTCATCAAGGCCTGGGCCAGGGTGTCCAAATGACTCATATCAGCAGGGATAATCGAGTCCCGAACGTCGAGGTAGCCTTTGAGCTTGCCACCATCAATATCAGCGGTAATATCCGTGGGTGTGCCGCCTCTGTCCAGCCAGACCACATCGTGCAAGTTTTGGGCATTGACCTGGGTGGACAGCTGCCATTGTTGTCCGGCACCCACCAGCGGTTGGCCATCGGCCACCAGTACATGCACCGCCCCATTGGAATCTTCATAGGTATTGATATCAATTAATTCAGATAACGCTTTGAGCGCTTGCTCACGCTGATCGCGATAGTCATTGGCGCTTGAGGCGTCAGATTCGGCCGAAAGGATTTTTACGTTCAGATCAGCCACCTGTTCGGTAAGGCGGTTGATGTCCGCCACCGTGCCTTCAACGGCAAGGTCAAGATCTTTTTGAGATTTGCGAAGATCCGCATCCAGCTGGTTAAATGTGCTGGTTAAAACCTGGCTGTTGGTGATCAGCACCTGACGCTCCGTTGTCCCGGCGGGATTGTTGATCAACGAATGCCAGGCATCCCAGAACTTGCTCATGGCCTGACTCAATCCGTAACCGTCGCTTTCGTTGAATATCATTTCGACGACTTCAACCGCCCCTTTCTGAGCATCCCAGCGGCCCAGGGCCTGGTTTTCATTGTTTATCTGTGTGCTCAAAAACCGGTCGTAAATCCTTTCGATGCCGTCGGCATGAACCCCATTGCCGATCAAACCGATGTAAGAATACGAAGGGGTGTTGGTCGATATTTGCAGGCTCTGGCGGGAGTACCCGGGGGTATTCACATTGGCTATATTATGACCGGTGACATTAATGGCCTTCTGCTGGGTCATGAGGGCCTGACTGGCGATGTTCAAAATTCCGTTAATATCTGACATCGTATGTTCCTTTGTTTTTCATCATTACATACCCCCCGATCAATCGCGTTTAGGCGCCACCCAGAACATCGGACAATTCCGTTACCCATTGCATGGTCTGACTGGCCACCTTTTCCAGCTGGGCCGTTTCAAGCCCGAGACGTTTGCTCACCGCTGCGCTTGGCTGGTGTTGCAGACCATCGCGACCCAGGCCAATACCGATCATGATACTCATAAAATCGGCCACATGCACAATATCTAACATGGTGTTGGTTTGCTCAGCCGTTTCGGGTTGGTGATGCCATTGAACCGCATTGACAATTTCTGACGGCAGTGACCAGTGGGTTAAAATTTGGGCACCCACTTCAGCATGATTCGTACCCAATGCCACTGTTTCAGCCACCTCAAAGCTCATTCCCTGGCAAAGCGACCTTTCAATTTTCGAAAAATCATCCTTCACAAAATCACCCAGAACCAGTTTGCCAACATCATGCAGCAATGCGGCTGTAAATATTTCCTCAGCTGCTTCGACTTTCAGCTCTTTAACCAGGCCTTCCGCAGCAACCGAAACGGCAATCGAATGCCGCCACAGTTCACCCGGTGGCAGATCATAGCCCGGTATCGGCTTGCCCATTATGGCACTCACACAGACAGCGATGACCATTTGAATCAGACGCTTCAATCCCAGTAATATGACCGCCTGTCGAATCGAGCCGATTTTAGATGGAATGCCAAAATAAGCCGAATTGGCGAGTCTGAGGACATTGGCTGTCAGGCCCGGGTCCTGGCGCAGTATCTCCTCGATCTGGGATACACGCATGGCCGGATCATCAATCAGCCCCAGCAACTTGACTGCCGTTCCGGGCATCCCGGGAAATGATTTAATAGCGGCTGCGATTTTTTGAGTTTCCATTGATTGTTTCCTTGATCTTCCCAATAGCGGCTTTACGGTTTCAGCTACGATCAGCATATCGAAAACCCGTTTAGGGCCCAAGCGTAACCAGCGGATGGTGTCCTGTTCGATGCTCAGCTAAATGCCAAGGCATTCGATAGCTCATCCACCCAGTGGGCCACTTTTTCTGAAATACTTTCAAATTGATCGAGCTGAATTCCCAGTCGATCGATAACAGCCGGCGATAATTCAACCGCATGTCCGGCATCCGGGCCGCTGGTATCCGGTGTTTGGCACAGGATATTCGCCAGGTAGATCACATCCATCTGCATGCTACTGGCATCGGGAGAATCGGGATCGTGGTGCCAACGGACCGCATTAATCACCTCGGCAGGCAAATTCCAATTCGCTAAAATACGCGCACCGATTTCAGCATGATCGGTGCCCAGAATCATATTTTCCGCTACCACAAACGGAATGCCTTTAGCAGCCAGAGTGTGGATGGCCTCCAGTTCTTGATCCACAAACGAACCTAAAACCAGCTTACCGACATCGTGCAACAACGCTGGCGTAAAGACATCTTCAGTCTTGACACGTTTTTTGCCCTTGACCAGGGCCTCGGAGGCAATTGAGACCGCAATCGAATGGCGCCATAAATTACCTGACGGCCAATCGTAACCGGCAACCGATTTGTCCATTATGGAACTAACACAGGAAGCGACCACCAGTTGAATAAGGCGCTTTACACCCAACAGGATGACGGCCTGATTGAGAGAGCCGATTTTTGACGGTACGCCAAAATAAGCCGAATTGGCTAATTTAAGCACGTTGGCGGTCAGTCCCGGATCATAACGCAAGATTTCTTCGATTTCAGTAACAGTGGTGTCGAGCCCTTCAAGCAAACTTAGCATTTTGACGCCCGCCCCGGGCATGGATGGGAATGATTTTACCCTATGCAATATTTCATTTATCTTTGTATTGCTCATAGTACCTTCTCCGTGCCGTTGCTGCAAACTATGGTTTGTCCAATCGTGAGATCCAGACAAACCTTACGACTAAGCGTGCCGCCGATATCTTCGGATTTCAAACGAATCCCTTCGTTTGAGAGTTTTTCATGCAGTACCCGATAATTTCGCTCTCCAATTTTAAACACCTCTTTGCGTCCCATGAGGTTGCCGCACCCGATGGCTTTAACCAGCCAGTTGCCTTTCGACGACACATTTTCATGACCCGCCATCTGCTCGAAAAGTGCCGGAATCCCAGTATCGACAAACATGAACGGATTGGTTTCGGCCTTTTTTAAATTGACTTTTGATAACGGCAACATGGCATGCAACAAGCCGCCGATACCGGATATCGGGTCATATACCGTCAGGCACAAGCAACTGCCCAGCGCATCTGTAACCAGCTGCTCCGGGCTGCAGGCGATTCTCATATCCCCTATGGATACCACAGATTTCATTACCTAAATATCACCGCTCAATAGTCGACCCGTTTCATCACCGCAGTCCACAGCGCCGCTGCGAAAGTATACCGGATTATCCACCATGAGATTATTCAAAAGATAATACGAGCCCTGGATCAGTTGCATTGAATGCGACATCAGGGATTTATTTTGTTGAGTGACCTCCTGCAGGGTTTGGACCAGGGCCAACAAATCGGTGCTACAGTCCAGTAGGCGCCGGGCGTACGATTCATCAACCTGCTCAGACAGTCGGGTTAAGGTCAGTCCCTCGGGTGAGCAACCCAGTTCAGCGGCGATCCGATGCATCACCTGCAAACGCTGTTCTTCCAGAATGCGTAATTTTAACAGCAAATTATCTTTAGCCTTACAGACCTCGTTGAGCTGTTTTAGATTCAGACCGACTACCGCATCCTTTTCATTTTGCACAACGCGCAACAGCGATTGATACAGTTCGGTCGCATGCGCGAGTACGCCAATCAGTTTATTCAACAGGTGTTCCATAAGGTTTTTCCTAGTCCCTATTCTCATATGAGCCTTTTTTTATGCAGGCTTAAATCCATCAGCATTTATGTTAATTTATCGGCTAAATTACCAATAACTTTAAAAATAACATACATAAGACTAATCAGAATCGTCTTGTGTGCCTGGCGAAGTCGAATGCGTTAACTGCTGCATCAACATGTCGGCCAACCCGATCCCACCCCTGTTGGAAAGCTTGACAGCCATTTCCGCATCCATCATGGACGTATAAATTTCTTCAGCCCGCCCGCCGCTGATAAATCCTGAGCGCTGAATCGAAGCGCGCATTTCTTTGAACAAATGGTTAATGAAGAGCGATTCCATCTGGCGACAGGTTTCAGCCAACTCCGAATCGCTGGCGGCATTGCCTGAAGCGCCTTTTTTTTGATTGATGGTGCGTTGCAACTGTGCCGGGGAATCGGTGACGACATCCGCTAAGTTCACGGGCAGTTTCGGAAATGATATGGGATCAGTCATTATATAATCTCCAATTCGGCCTGCAGGGCGCCTGCGGCTTTGAGTGCCTGGAAGATCGCAATCAGGTCTCGTGGAGAAACACCCAGAGCATTCAGAGCCTTGACAACCTCCCCGATACTGACGCCTGATTCCACCAGGAATATAGGATTTTTGCCTTCTTGAACAGCAATTTCCGATTCGGGTGTGACCACGGTTTCCCCGCCACGTGAAAACGGCAGCGGCTGTGAAACATCCTGGGATTCGTTAATCTGGATGCTCAAATTACCGTGGGCGATGGCGATGGTGGCGATGCGCACGTTTTCACCCATGATGACAGTGCCGGTACGCTCGTTGACGACCACTTTGGAAACCATATCCGGCGTGACGCCCAGGCTCTCGATCATCGTTACAAATTGGACCGTATTGCCCAGGTAGTTTTCGGGCACCGTTACCCGAATCGAGCCAGCATTTTCGGTGTGCGCCAGTTGGTTGTAAAAGGCTCGATTGATGGCCTGGGCCACCCGGCTGGCGGTCGTGAAGTCCGGGTCTTTCAAGGCCAGGGTTAGTGTTCTTTTTTGGTTAAAATTGGAATGCAGCTCTTTTTCCACCAGCGCGCCGCCGACAACCCGACCCACCGTCGGAAAATTCTTCTGGACCTGATCACCGGAGTTTCCGCTAACCGCAAACCCGCCGGTACTGACCGGTCCCTGGGCAATTGCATAGACATTGCCATCAGCGGCACGCAATGGCGTAAACAGCAGTGTGCCGCCCTGCAGATTTTCGGCATCGCCGATGGAACTGACCAGCACATCCAGGCGGTTGCCCAAGCCGGCAAACGGCGGCAGGTCGGCTGTCACCATGACGGCCGCTACATTTTCGACATCTTCAATGTCGCTCGTCTGAACGGTTACGCCCATTTTTTCGAGCAAACTGGCCAGTGATTGAATCGTAAACAAGGAGCTATCGCTGTCGCCCGTGCCTTCCAGGCCCACCACCAGTCCGTAGCCGACCAGCTGATTTTGACGCACACCCTGGATATCGATAATATCTTTGATGCGAACCGCTTCGGCATCCGGAATTAAAGTCACGATGGTTATCAGAATCCAGCAAAAAACAATGCTGATTAATTTCAAGGCTGGTAGGTCATACAAACGCTTGTCCATGGTAAATCGTTCCTCGTTACGTTAGGTTAAAAGGGCCAGACTGAGTTAATCAGGTTGGCCAGCCATCCAGGGCGCTGGCGGTCATTAATGACCCCGCTGCCGCTGTATGCAATCTTGGCATTGGATATAAAGGTGGACAGGATAACGTTGTCGTCATTGATGTCCCGCGGTCTGATAATTCCGGATAAAATGATCATCTGGGTCTCATGGTTCACCAGAATTTCTCGCGATCCGACAATATACAGGTTTCCATTGGGAAAGACCTCGGTCACCCGGCAGGTGATAAATGCGCTCAGATCGCCGCTGCGTGAGGTACTCCCGGAGCCTTTGAAATCCGAGCTCAGACTGCCTTTGACCGATGGATTGCCAAACGGATCAGGCCTCGGCAGCCAGCTGGGTATTTGGGGCAACACCTCCTCACGGTACCAGTCTTCTGTGCCAAAAAGTGTGTCGATACCGGCTTCCAGGCCGGATTCTCGGCCTGTTTTGGTATCGGCTGAATTGGTGGCCTTGGAGGACTCTGAAATTTTAACCGTGACAATATCGCTCACCCGGCGGGCTTTCGTATCCAGGAAAAGATCATTGAACACACTGGCGCTCGCATACAGCGAGCCGTTGGATTGCGGCTCAGGAAGTGGCTGGGATTCGATCTGCATGTCATGTTTCATTGGCATGGTTTCCACCACCGGCGGCAAGGTCTGCTTTGTGGCCGCACAGCCGATCAGGCCGCCGAGAAAAAGCGCCAGCAGCGTCAGCGCAATTAGATACGGAGTTGTTTTAGGCATAAGACATATTCCTTTTTGAATGAAGAAACACTTAAAAATCCACCTTGACCGTGTTGGCATCTATCACACGGGCATGAAGTATTTTCTTTGAATCCAAATTAACCACCGGGATGAGCTCTCCCAGACGTCCTTTTTTCTTGACCTGCCCGCGGGTCGTAATCTTCATGCTCTCTGATTCGGCAATGATCACCACCAGGTCTCCCCGTTTGACCAATGGCGGCAGTTCAATGTGATCGGCTCTCAGTGGCATCCGGGAACCAATGGCTCTTTTGGTACGTTTTCCGATGGCCGCAGCGGGATCAGAAAGCACATTGGCCGGCAGGTTCGCCAAGTCCAGGGTTCGCACCTCGATATCGTCTGCGGTTATGGGTTTGTATCTTCCAAGCGGTTTGCGGGTTACGACCACCTGGCCCAAAACCTCAATCATTGCATTCGTCCACACTTTTTTCTGAACCCGCCCGTCAACGCTGAAATCAACAGAAATGGGACACCGGCCCATCAGCTGACGGCTGCGCGGTGCCGCCACTTTATAGGTGATGCGTCCTTTGGGCAAAATCAGGCTTTTTGGAACCTGGATTTCTTTGATGCGCATCGTCGTGTTGGCCCGCAGGGTGTGCTGCAGGATATAATCCGAAACAATTTTTTCAATTTCCTGTTTTTGAATTTGAATATGGCTACGGATGACGTTGATCTGCTGTGGCGCTTCCACCCGCACCGCCGTCAAATTGATATGATGTTGTTTCAAGCGCTGAATCAGGTGGTCTCTGTCGAACTGGCGCGAATCTCCCGGCAAAGGGGCTTTGCCAATGACGATGCCTTGCAGATATTGATTGAGCTGGACATCATTGCCGGCAATATTGGCAATCTGGCCCAGCAAAACCTCGGCAGCGGCAATTTCAACCCGCTCTCGAATGCGAATGGTCGTCATCTGATCAGCATGTAAATCGACCGTCGTCGTGCTGATCAAGGCCACCGTTAAGATAAAAAGCAATCCATTTTGCAGCTGCTTTGTCAATTGTGTCTTTAAGATGGACATTTTCATTTTATTTCATTAGCGTTTGAGGTTATTGGCAAGCTGCAGCATGTCATCGGCAGTGGTAATGACCTTACTGTTGGTTTCATAAGCCCTCTGAGCTGTAATCATGCTGACCATTTCATCCACGACGCTGACATTGGACATTTCTAAAAAACCCTGGGCGATTCCGCCGAAACCGTTTTCACCGGGTGTCCCGATTATTTCATCTCCGGATGCATTGGTCGGTGTAAACAGATTTTTACCCAGGCTTCTCAATCCGGCAGGATTGACAAAGCGTGCCACCTGAATGCTGCCGATCTCGCTGGGGGTGCCATCACCGGCCTGGATGACGGAAACCGTTCCATCCAATCCCACCGAAATCGAAACGGTGTCGTTGGGAACTGCTATTTCCGGGATCAACGGAAACCCATCCGGATTAACGATGCGACCATCCGCATCCAGCTTGAATTCCCCTGAGCGGCTATAACCGGTGTCGCCGCCGGGCATTTCGATTTGAAAGAACCCGTCGCCCTCAATGGCCCAGTCCAGCTCGTTCCCGGTATTCTGGAAATCCCCCTGGCTAAACATCTTTTGTACCGCTGAGGGTCGCGTACCATGCCCCAGCTGAATGCCGGTCGGCACCGTCGTATCCGCCGAGGAGGCCGCTCCGGCCGGACGCATGCTTTCGTACAATAAATCCTGAAATTCAGCCCGGCTTTTTTTGAAACCAGATGTATTGACGTTGGCCAGGTTATTTGCGATGACATCGATATTCAGCTCCTGGGCTTGCATGCCGGTCGCTGAGGTCCATAAACTGCGTATCATTTTGCCTCCAATTTTCGTTATTTGTTAACTGTTATTTATTATTCGTTATTCGTAACAGCTGACATTTTCCAAATGTTTCATCATATTCTGGAACCGCTTCCACCCATAACCACTAACCAATAAACGCTGACATCCCGCTAACCGGCTCTGCCAACATCATGGATCAGCCGGCCGTTCATGTCATCGATGGAACGCATCATTTTCTGGTACGATTCATAGCCGCGTAACACTTCTATCATTTCGGTCATCATACGGACCGTATCGACATTGGACATTTCGAGAAATCCCTGACTGACCTTCAATCCCTCATCGAGCTCTTGCAGGGCATTGGGTTTCAGCGCGCGGTAATAATTATTTCCCGCTTTTTCAAGTGCGCGGGATTGGGTAAAATCAATAATGCGCAGTCGGTCCACCTGTGATCCGTCAACGGCGATATAGCCATCCTCAGAAACTGAGAATTCCTGATTATCAGCAGCGGGTTTGGATAGGCTAATCTGAATTTCGCCGCCTTTGCCTAAAACCGGCCAGCCTTCCTGGGTGACCAGTACCTCGTCGGCATTAACCGTAAAATCACCGCGACGCGTATACTGAATACCATCGGGCGTCTGTACACAGAAAAACCCCGTACCCGATAAGGCCAGATCAAATGGATTGCCCGTTTTTTTGATTTTTCCTGTAGAAAAATCCGTATAGGTGTTAAAGTCCATCCAGTAGTCCGGCGCCTGTGATTGTGCCCAGCTCACGGGCCGTCTTGTGCTGCTGCTCATTTCAGCGAGCCCAAATGCACGAAAGCGGCTGCGGTCCTTTTTAAAACCGGCCGAGTTTACATTGGCCAAATTGTTGGAAATCAGCTGCAGGCGCTTTTCGTAGGCCAGAGCACCGGTAGCTGACATGTAAATCGATCCACTCATTGACAAACTCCCTATTCAAATAACCCGCCCATGTACGGCCGGAAAATCATGCGATTTAATTTAGTCGACTGATTTGCCGGTCGACTGTATTATCGCTGGTATGATGTGCAAGACACATACCAACCGGATCTTTTTTGAAGATCCGTTAGAAAAAATGATAGCGGATCCCCAAGTCGAGCATCTGCGTTTATATTTTAAATAATATCAATAGGTTTCTAGCCCAGCCGGCCAGCGCCTCAATCCAACTGAGGAGAATCCGACGCAGAAATGGGCCGTCACGGCTGCCACCGGTAGCGCAATGTTCCGCCGGGGGTATTTTTTGCCGCCCGGAACCAATTCTGCCGATTCTTCTGAAAGACAGTTAGAACGTTTTTTGTACAGAAAGAGAAGCTATTTGGAGGGAAATTAAGCAGGCGGATGGCTTTTCTTTTCCACGGACTGGGTGTTCAAATGCTTGAGCTTTAAAACCAGATCGACTTCGCCTTGCGGCACATTCAGCTGCTCTGAAATGTCACTCAGACTTAATCCCTGATCCGCAAGGCGTTCAATCTCACCGTAAATTGCGCTGGCAGGATCCGGTTCGGATGTCTCAGCGCTGGAATGTTGTTTGGGTGCCGTCGGCGTCACCGCCGTTAAAATGGCCGGTGCCATCTGCGTATCGCGTTGATGATAATAGGCATTTAGTGTTTGGCGTTCTTTTTCGATGGTTGCCACAATATGATTAAAGGCCAATTCGGTTTGCTGGCGAACGGCTTCTACGACAAATTCTTTATTCACATTCTGGGCGTGTCCGTCGGACGGCACGCGTAAGATCAACTGTTTAAATTTAATTCGGTTTAAAATCAGAAATAAAAGGATCAATCCGCCCAGACAAATTTGCGTCACATCGAAGATGATCTCCCAGAAATGTAGCGTTTGCAATGTCATTACCACTCCCTATATTGTGTCAACCTGCTGGCTTTCATCAGACATGTACGTCAATAATTTTTTGATCTAACGCGTCTGTGGTATCAGCCGTATCGTTATCATTTGAGGATTCGGTGGTCTTTGAAGAAAGCGCTTTTTTAGCTTTGCCCGCAACATCTACGGTATCAGACTTTTTTTTCTTGCGCCGTTTCTTTTTGTCTTTTTCGTCATCCGCATTAAGGTATTTTTCAAAAGGTGGTTTTTCGTCTTCCCGTTTTTTGCGATTGACGCGCTGGATTTGCTTTGAAGGCGATACCGGGGGTAATCCTTTAACGAAATGTATATCGTCAACCATAAGACTATCCTTTTGCCGCAGATGTTACTCCACCTTTCGCCCTCCCACCTCCGAGTTTAATTTTCGAATCCAGCTGTACCACCAGGATTCACCGGACAGCCGCTATATATTCCAAGCGCAACACTATTCTTCCAGTAAATTTTGTTTTCGCAGTTTAGTCCGCAAATGCAAAATGGCCTGTGAATGAATTTGAGATACCCGTGACTCGGTAATACCGAGAACTTTACCGGTTTCTTTCATTGTTAATTCATCAAGGTAGTAAAGTGAAATAACCAGGCGTTCCTTCTCAGGCAACTGCTTGATCGCCTCAGCCATGGCCTCTCTTAGTTCTTTTAACTTGGTCATGGTCAGGGCATCATCCTCATTGTTGATCAAATATTTCAGCAGCTTTTCTTTTTCGTCTCTGGATGAGACCCCCAGTTCTTCAAGGCTGATAAAGGAAATGCTCGACACTTGCTTGGTACGGTACACCTGTTCCAGATCAACACCCAGTTCCTGCGCCACTTCTACATCCTCGACTTCGCGACCAAATTTTTGTTCCAGTCGTAAATAGGCGGATTCGAGCTCCCGTATTTTACGTCGATTTGATCGAGACAGGAAATCCCGCGCGCGCAGTTCACTGAGCACTGCGCCTTTTATGCGGAAGATTGCATAGGTCATAAATTTGTTATCACGTCGGGGATCGTAACGATCCACTGCCTGAATCAAACCGATAACGCCAACGTTCATCAGGTCATCAACATCAACAGTTGACGGAAGATGCACGGCCAGCCTTTGAACGATACGTTTTACATAGGGCAGGTATTCGGTAATTAACTGATCGCGATATGCCGGGTCTTTGGGAACGATTTTTTGTGTTCGTCTCTGTGCCAGAGCCATAGGATTATATATCTCCAGTTATGAAAAATTATTCTCCATTAAGTGATGCCAGAAAAAATGGGAATCGCCATCGGGCAATTGGCTCGGGGGTTGGGCAATGATTTTGCGAACCAGCCCCCGGAAGCTTTTACTGGCAGGCGTATCTGGAAAAAGATCGCTGACGAGTTTCTGCTGTTTGATCCCTTGCGTGACGTTTGCATCAAACGGTACGCTTCCAACATACTCAATGCGCATATCCAAAAATCTCTCCGTCACTAGGTTTAATTGCCGGAAAACTTCATTTCCCTGTTGCCTTGTGTGTGCTAAATTTACGATTATCTTACAGCTTTTTTCAGCATACTTTATAGCCAATACCTTCATTAAGGCATATGCATCGGTTATCGCCGTCGGCTCGGGGGATACCACCACAATGATTTCCTGGGCAATTGCGTTGAAATCCATCACATTCGAAGAAATACCGGCGGCTGTATCGATCAGCAACAGGTCTACAGAATCAATCACGGGATCCAGCTCGCTTAGTATTTGAATTTTCTGTTGCTTGGTCAGCTGGGTTAATTCCTGTATGCCTGAAGCCGCCGGCAAAATCAGCAGATTGCCGGGACCCTGCACGATGATCTCGCTGACAGATTTCTCGCCCATAAGAACATGGGACAAATTGTATTTCGGGGCAATTCCCAGCAAAACATCCAAATTGCCCAGTCCCAGATCGGCATCCAATATCAGCACTTTTTTGCCCAGCCGGCAAAATGCAAAGCCCAGATTGGCCACAATATTGGTCTTACCCACACCCCCTTTGCCACTGGTGACGGCGATTACCCGCGGAGCGGCCGCACGCCGAGACCGCGGGGTGCTCACCGGCTTTGAGCTTTTGTGCTTCATTCGATCCGAAAGACGAATGACATTATCCGAGGGACTTTTCGAGTTCATAAGGGTTGCATTCCTTTTCGCCATTTGTCCTTTAAGAATAGTTTGAGATTCGCACCGAATCCTTCCTCACCGAGTCTTCAACATGAACCGATTGGCTTTTATGCGGCTGACAATCCCGGCAGGGCATAAATTGTTGCCGCTGAGCATCTTCAGCTGTTGAAAACGTGATCAGGTTTTTGGCTTTTATCTTACGGGTCCATTTGCAATCCGGACTGTGAAAGACGTCTGAATTGCTGTTGGCAACAAATGAGTTAAGAATTAAGTCTGCTGCTGCATCTTCAGGAAACAGGTCCTTTTTTGGGCTATTGGAATCAGCGGTGTGCAATTTGAAATCCGCCAACAGCTTTTGCAGAATGTGTTTGACAGACCCCGATTTAATGGCATCGGGCACCTGCCGGCCGTCGGTTATATAGGACAGGGGCAAAGACTGATCCCACAGCAAATTAATGAGGCTGCCCAGCGCACAGCTTTCATCCAGCTTGGTAAAAATCAAACCTTCAATCACCATCGGGTTCAAGCGCCTGATGGTGTGGTTCAAATCCCTTTCTTTGGTCATTGCACTTAATGCCAGATGGATTTCCACCGAACCCATATCATCCAGACATCTCTTGAGGACATCGATTTCGTCCGTGTCCGCCGGATTTAACCCGGGCGTATCAACCAAGATAAGATCACACTCTCGAAATTCGTAAACGGCTGCCGCACATGCAGCCGGTGTGGCAGCCATTTTAAGCGCCAGGCCCATTGCCCGCGCGTAGACTCTTAATTCAGCTCCCGCCCCGATGCGATTGGCATCCAGTGAAATCAGGGCCACGCTCTGCTGCTGCTTGATCGCATGCCGGGCAGCCAGCTTGGCAATCGTTGTTGTTTTGCCAACACCGCTGGGTCCGACTACAGCAACAATGCGCACGCCAGTGGCGTTTGCGGACCGCTCGGTGACCGTTGCGCATTTTTCATGCAATCGATTCGCTATTTCATTAATAACCTGCTCGGTTGTATTCAAACGCAAGATCGAAGTTCGCGGGTTTAAGTGCGCAACGATGTCGGCGGCCACATCACGATTAACTTCATGTAAAAGTAAATGCGCAAATAAATCTCTGATTCCACCGTCTGCTACAGGCCCGACATTGTCTTTTGGCTCCAGCAACGCTTTACGATGCCCGCTTCCTGCTTTCGTGCGTTTGCTCACCCTCAGGCGCGGACTTCGCATCCCGGAGGTATCGGATGGTCCGTATTGCCGATAGGTGTTTATGGCCCCTGAAAAAGCGACTGAATTCGCCTTGACTGGCAGATCAAGGGTGTCGACCGCGGCGGTCACCTCCACACCTACTGATTTTACAAGACCCAACAGTTTATTCTCTTTTTTGATATTGCGGGCTGATAAAATGACCGCGTCAGGACCGAGTTCATTTTTAATCACCCGCAGGGCGGATGTCATATCCCGGGCTTCAAAGCGTTTGATCTGCATCGTTTAGCTCCAGCACGTCTAAAGATTGTATTTCAACATGGCTCAGAATTTCATCATAGGACAGCACCGCCACACGGGGGATAAACCGATCCACCAGCCGCTTGACGTGGTAGCGGATCTGGGCGGAACACATCACCACCGGCTGATAGTCCATAGAAGTCAGCTTTTCTAAACTGCCGGCCAGGTTATTCATCATTTGCTGTGCGATGTTGGGATCCAGGGACAAAAACGAGCCATGATCGGTTTGCTGTAAGGCACCTGAAATAGTCGATTCTAGATTGGGCCCCAGGGTAATGGCGGCAATACTGCCTTGCGGCGTCAGGTGCAATTTTGTAGTCGTTCGCGCTAATGCGTGTCGCGCGTGTTCCGTTAATATATCCAGATCCTTGGTGGCAGGCGCCCAATCTGCGAGGGTTTCGCAAATAGCCAGCAAATCACGAATGGGCACCTGCTCACGAAGAAGATTTTGTAATACACGCACGACCCCGCCCAGCGGCAATAAATTGGGGACCAGTTCCTCGACGACCTTGGGATGGGTTTCTTTCAACGTATCCAACAACTGCTGGACATCCTGTCTGCCCAGCATTTCGTGGCAATGCTGCTTGACGATTTCAGACAGATGGGTCGTCAGGATAGTTGCCAGATCCACCACTGTAAATCCCTTTGCCAGTGCTTGCTCTTTGACTGCTTCCTTGATCCACAAAGCCGGCAAACCATAGGTGGGCTCCTGGGTGGGGATGCCATCAATCTTCTCTTCGATGGCGTTTGGATTCATGGCCAGATAATAGTTGTTCATCAACTCCCCGCGGGCAATTTCATTGCCTTTTAGCAAAATGGAATATTCACCGGCTTTTAACTGCATATTATCCTGGATATGGACCGGAGCGACGACAATTCCAAGCTCACGCGCAAGCTGGCGGCGCAACGATTTAATGCGATCCAGCAACTGACCATCCTGCTCGACGTCCACCAGCGGAATGAGACCGTATCCCACTTCGATAGCCAGTGTATCCAGCGGCGGCAGGGCATCGAAGTGATCCGTCGGCAGGGCCTTTTCTTCTTGTAATTGTAATTCTTCTTCGGTTTTTGCATCCTGCTTGATGGACTGAAAAATCGAATAGGCCAGCCCGCCGGTCAGAAGCGCTAAAATCAAAAAAGGCACGGTGGGCAAGCCGGGCACCAGACCAAATCCAAATAAAACCCCGGAAGTTACCGCAATTGCTTTGGGCTGTACGAGTATTTGAGATGCAACTTCTTGCCCCAGACTCGCAGTTGCTCCTGCGCGAGTGACAATGATTCCGGCTGCGGTGGAAATAATCAGAGCCGGCACCTGGCTGACAAGGCCGTCGCCAATGGTCAGCAGGGTATAATTTTGGGCCGCATCCACAAAACTCATGTCGTTTTGAAAAATGCCAATGGCCAGCCCGCCAATAATATTGATCAGGGTGATGACAATGCCGGCCATGGCATCACCACGCACGAATTTGTTGGCACCGTCCATGGCCCCAAAATATTCTGCTTCGCTGGAGATTTCTTCACGCCGTTCCCGGGCTTCTTTTTCGGTAATCAAACCGGCATTCAGATCCGCATCAATGCTCATCTGTTTGCCGGGCATGCCGTCCAGGGTAAAGCGTGCAGCCACTTCGGCGATGCGTCCGGCGCCTTTGGTAATAACCATAAAATTAATGGCCACCAGAATCAAAAAGACGATAATGCCCACCAGGTAATTGCCGCCGACGACAAAACTACCAAACGACTGAATAACCTTGCCTGCAGCCGAGATGCCTTCCTGGCCGTGCAACAATATGATTCGGGTGGAAGCGACGTTGAGAGACAGTCGAAAAAGGGTTGCCAGCAGCAGAATCGATGGAAAGGCCGGCAAATCCAAAGTTCGCGGAACATACATGCTCGCCAGCAGAATGACCAGTGAAAGGGTAATACTGAAGGACAACAATAAATCCAGCAAAAAGGTCGGTAATGGCATCACCATGAAGACTAAAATGCCGACCACGGCTACGGCCATCCAGAGGTCGCTGTTTTTGGCAAACATTGGCGCCCGCTCTGCTATTTGTGTATTTTCCGCCAAAATATTTTCCTTATCCCTCTGGCAACTTAAAACCGTAGCGTCGTTTTATTCGATTTCATCATAAATTCTTGCCTATTTCGGTATGCCTCTTTGCGTGACGATCCTAAAATTGAGCTTAGGCATTTTGATACATGCCCTTAAGCCGATATACGTAAGCCAGCACCTCGGCCACTGCCCGGTAGAGCTCAGCGGGTATAAATTCTCCAATTTCAACCATTTTGTGCAGCGCCTGGGCTAAGGGTTTATCTTCAACAATCGGCACTTCATTTTCGCGTGCAATTTCTTTTATTCTTTGCGCCACCGGGCCCGCCCCTTTGGCAACCACTTTCGGTGCGATCATCTCGGCCGAATCAAACTTAAGCGCAATTGCCAAATGCACAGGGTTGGTGATAATGACATCTGCATCGGGTACTGCTTCCATCATCCGGCGTGCGGCCATTTCCATCTGCACTTTCCGAATCCGCGCCTTGATCTTGGGGTCGCCTTCACTTTGTTTGCGCTCATCTTTGACCTCCTGTTTAGTCATCTTCAGGTTTTCTTCATGTCGCCAGCGCTGGTAAATATAATCAAGGGCCGCCAAAATGATGAGTATCAGACACACATAAAAAAAAATTTCAAAGGCCACTGAGGCAATAAAAAGAAGTATGTCGCTAACTTCCTGTTGAATCAGAGCGGGAAACTTCGTCATTTCCTTTTTGACCACCCCGAAGGCAACCGAGCCGACAATCACAATTTTAAAAATAGATTTGACCAGTTCCACCAATGATTTTGAGGACACCAGCTTTTTCAATCCCGCAACGGGGTTGAACTTGGACAATTTAGGGCGCAGGGGCTTGGTGTGCATTTCAAATCCGATTTGTCCGATGTTGCCTGCCAGCGCAACAATGACAACCGGCACAAAAAAAGGAACTAAAATTAGAAATACTTTTTTAAACATTGCCGTTGCAAAGGCACTCAGATCGGTAGCCACATCGATTCGCAAGGTGTCCAACTGCTGATAAATGTTAACGATCACCTCTGAGATATTCCAAAACAACCAGGCGCCGGCAAAATAGAAAACCCCCATAGCGGTCATAATGATCAGCACCGACGTAATTTCTCGACTGTAAGCAACCTGCCCATCTCTCCTGGCTTTCTGACGGCGCTTGGGGGTTGCTTTTTCGGTGCGTTCTTGTCCTCGGCTTTCCGGCATTATCGACCTCGGTTAAACCATTAAGATGCGGCTCGCATTAATAAAAACAGGGTGTTTCCCATACCCCTGAATACCGATTGCAGGAATGCCGCAAAATACGGCAGGCTAAAGCCGATAAACAGCAACCCGATCATTATTTTCAAGGGCATGGCAACAAACAAGATGTTCATTTGGGGCACCGTACGGGCAATGAGGCCAAAGGCAATACTGGTGAGCAATAAAGCGGCGATAATCGGCGCCCCCACCTTAACGCCAATCACAAACATATTGCCGGCGATACCCATTAGCTGTTCAATCAGTGACCCGCTGACTCGGAACCCGAATGGCGGAATCAACCGATAGCTGTCGACCAGCGCCTTAATAAACCAATGATGTGCATTCACGATTAAAAACAATAAGAAGGCAAAAAGTTGATAAAATTGAGACAGCAGCGGAACCTGCTGACCGGCTGCGGGATCCATCACGCGGGCCAGCGCAAGGCCCATCTGATAACCCGATATCTGACCGGCTATTTGTAGGCCGACAAAAATCAAATTGACCGACATTCCAATGCTGATTCCCAGCAGGATTTCACCGACAGCTCCCAAGAAAAAATTACCGATGTGATCCGGCACCACAAAAACGGTTTGATCCAACAATGGATATAAAATGATACTCGCAGCCAGTGCCAGACCGAGTCTAAATAAAACCGGTATGCTTTTGCTTTTAAAAATTGGCATACTCATCAAAATGGCACCGACCCTCAAAAATATCAGAAAAAAAACTTGCAAAGCAGCTATGGGTATCGCAAACGAAACCATATGTTATCTTTGTCCATTGATGCCGGGCGGTCAGCCGGCATCAGCGAATGTAGGTTACAATGTTAGTAAACAAATTGGTCGTGTAGGCCAGCATGGTTTGCATCATCCAGGGCAAAAAAAATAACAGCGCGCACGCCACCGCCAGCATTTTGGGAATAAAGGTCAGGGTCATTTCATTAATGGATGTAGCAGACTGAAATATGCTGACCAGCAGCCCCACAAACAAGCCAGACAGCAACATCGGCGCTGCCAGCATGATGGCGGTCTTGATGGATTCGAAAAAAAAGCCGGTTAAAAATTCAGGTGTCATCACACAAAACTCCTGACCAAAGATCCAATCAACAGGTTCCAACCGTCGGCCAATACAAACAACATCAATTTAAAAGGCAGTGAGATCATGATCGGCGGTAGCATCATCATCCCCATTGACAACAACACACTGGCCACCACCATGTCGATAATCAAAAACGGCACATACAACAGCAGCCCGATTTGAAAAGCGGTCTTGACTTCACTAATGATAAATGACGGAATCAGCACTGAAATGGGTATATCACCAACATTCCTGGGGCGCTGAAGTTTGGCAATTTCAATAAACAAGGCCAGATCCTTTTCACGCGTCTGCCTGAACATAAATTTGCGGATCGGATCGGTTGCATTTTGCAATGCCTGCTGCTGATCGATTTTCTCATCTAAATACGGCTGCAGGGCATCTTTATTAACCTGTTGCCAGACCGGCGTCATAATAAAAAAGGTTAAAAAAAGCGCCAGACCGATAACAACCTGATTGGGCGGCATCTGCATGGTTCCCAGTGCCCGCCGCAGTAGAGACAGTACAATCACACAGCGCGTAAAGGAAGTCAGCATAATTAATAAAGCCGGCGCCAGGGAAAGTATCGTCATCAACAGAAAAATCTGTAACACGACAGCCATTTTTCCGGGTTGCTGGGTTTGGTCCGTGCCGATGGAAATAAAGGCCGGGATGTCAACAGGCTCGGCGGCTACGCTCTGTTGGGTTGCAAAAAAAGTCATTCCCAGGACCATTGCGACCAGCACCACGAAACCCGGCAACTGCTGCAAGCAAAATTTCCATCGACGGTGGCCGCTATCGCTTTTTTCCGAGCGATTTTTAATATCATAAGCCCCGAGCAGGCAATTTAAGGGTTGTATTCTGACCATTATTATTCGCTGTTAGACCCCGTAAATCGACGGGTGATTTTATTCAAATGATCTGAAAAAGACGGCGTCACTTGCGCGTTTCCCGGATCATGCAATTGATCCAGTATCGTCTTGTCTTCTATCTTGGTGAGCAAGCTGATCGCATCCCCGGAGATTCCCACCACCAATACAGCACCGGGGATTTCCACCAGGGAAATGCTTTTTTTCAAGCCGACATACTGGCTGGCCAATACCCGGATCATTTTTCCCCCCGAAACGCCAATGTCCTTTCGCAAGATACGCTTGCTGACATAAAAAAAGATCCCCAGCCCCCCCAGGACCAGTGCCAGGGCGGCGATCATTTTTATGGATGTGGCCAACATGTCCGGTGTCGCATTCATTTTAACCTCTTGATCCGTTCGCTGGGGCTGATAATTTCGCTCAAACGGATACCATATTTTTCGTTGACCACCACGACCTCGCCGCGGGCGACTAGCTTTTGATTGGCAAATATCTCCAGGGTTTCTCCGGCCAGTTTGGAGAGCTCGATGACCGACCCCTGGCCCAGATGAAGCAATTCGTTGATCAACATTTTGGTCCGACCCAGCTCAACCGAAATTTCCAGTGGTATATCCAGCAAAAAATCCATGTCGTTGGATAAGGCGCCGTCTTTACCAGCGGCAGGTTCGCTTTTTTTAGGCGTCGCCGCTTTGGGCTGAGAATCTTTTTCCAGGGTAGCGGCCTCAATTTCTTCCGGCGCAATGTCCTGTTTTTTTGTTTGTTTTTCAGATTCTGGCATTACGAACGATGGCCTCCATTTGAATTTATCAATTTGGCAATTTGAATGGCCCGGTTACCTTTTATTACACCCGGATAGCCTAAGTACTTGGGCACCTGATCGACACTGATTGAAATGAGATCCTCCGGGCCGGCTTTAAGATTGATGACATCTTCGACCTGCAAGTTGATGAGCTGTCTGACCGTCTGCTGGGTCCGTCCCAGTTCAGCAATGATGGTCACATGCGTGTCCTTTAATAATTCTTTTAACTGGGGGCTCCAGGTTTGTTTCATGTCCTGGTCTCGTAGGTACATCGGAGACAGCTTTTCTTTGATGGATTCAAGCATCAGGTAGGGAATCGCCAGGTGAAAGTTACCGGAAAATTCTTCGCCTTTGAGGGTAAAAACGATAATCATCATCACATCGTCGGGTGGCACCAGCTGGACAAATTCCGGTTTGGTTTCGACTTTTTTCAGGCTGATTTTCATCGGACAGACGGTCGACCAGGATTCTTCAAAGCGGCCTAAAAGATCGAGGGCAAACTTTTTAATCATGCGCTGCTCAATCTGGGTAAAATCGCGTACCTGGCTGGACGGCTTGCCATCACCGCCGAACAGGCAATCGATCAACGCATAGACCAGGTTGGGCTCAATCACCAGCAGGGCGTTGCCAATCAGCGGTTTCATGCTGAACAAATTAAAGCTGGTTGGACTTGAAAAGCCACCCATAAATTCCTGGTATTTAATCATCTCGGTGGATACGAATTCGATGGCAATGCTTTGCTGCATCGAAGAAAGCAGGGTATTTTGCGTAATGCGAATGAATTTGTCATACACTTCTTCCAGCGCAGAAAATTGGTCACGCAATATGACGTCCTGGGATGTCAGATTATACGGTGCGGCTTCGACATCTTTTTCAGGATCCTGCTCGACGTCAACATCGCCTCGTTCCATGGCAGAAAGCAGCGCATCAATTTCATCTTGTGTGAGTATTTGATTAGACATAGAACCGACTTTTATTGAACGACAAATTCAGTAAAAAAAATATTGCTGATCACCGCTCTGGGAAACAGACTGTTGAGTTTTTCGATAATTTCATCCCGTAGAGCGGTTTTGCCTTCCACGCTGGCAATCTCTTCAAAGCTCTTGGATGGCAGGATCATCAAAATACGGTCTCTGACCTGGGGCAACCGATCATTGAGTTTGCCGCTATCGGTTGGCGCTAACAGCTCCAGATCCATTGTCACCCTTAGGTAGCGGCTGCGTTCCGGGTCAGCGAGATTGACAATAAAGGTATCCAACGAAAAGAGCGGCCCCAGTTGAGCGCCCTGGCTCTGTTCGGCTTCGGTGCTGGTGGCTGCATTTGCCACGGTATTCATGTCGGTTAGCTTGCCCCACATCATGAAAAAACCGGCAGCCAGGCCGACGGTTAAGACCAACATCACAGCAATAATCAAAATCATGATTTTATTTGACATTTTCCTGTTTGCCCTCCGTTAACAATAAAATTTCCACCCGTCGGTTCTTCATGCGATTGGCGGGCGTATCATTGGCGACCAGCGGTCGCGATTCACCGTATCCCACTGCAGACAGCCGATGGGGGTCGATCTTGCCGACCGCGGCAAAATATTTAACCACATTCACCGCGCGCGCCACAGACAGTTCCCAGTTTGAAGGAAATCGGGCGGTTTTTATGGGGATGTTGTCGGTATGACCTTCAACCCGCATGGCCGCGGCCACTTTTTTAATGGCGCCGGTAACGTGGTTCAGGAGCGCGTGGCCGGCCGGGTTGATGCCTGCTTTACCAAAATCAAATAGAATCTGATCGGCAAAAGAAAGCCGAATCCCCTGTTCGGTGTGGGTGACCTGAATATTGAAATCTGCCTCTAAAGATTTGATGAGTTCATCATCTAACCATCCGGTCAGACGATCATTTTTAGTTGTCTTAATCCCTTCGGGTTGCGTGTTGACATGTGCCATGTCTTCAACCGGCTGACTCGCTTTGATGCTGATATTAACTCGGCGACCGGCTTTTAGAATTCCCAGCCCGCTTTGCAGGGCATACTGAAAATCCTGCATTTTTTTGGCATCGACGCTGCTCATGGTAAACAGCAAAACGAAAAAAACCATCAGCAGCGTGACCAGGTCGTTAAAGGTAGTCAGCCAGCCGGCACCTTTGTCGCCCTCGCCGCCTGAATTTTGTTTGCGTCTTTTCACGGGTCCTCCCCGTTTGACGGTTTTTCGACGTCCGGTTGCATGAAGATGACTTCGACGCGCCGATTTTTGGCCCGGTTTTCAATGCTATCATTGGCGGCCAGCGGCTGAAACTCTGCAAATCCTTCAGCCGACAGCCGTTGCGAATCGATCTGATGCTCTTCAATCAAATAGCGCAGGACATTGACCGCCCGGGCGGTGGATAATTCCCAGTTGGACGGAAACAGAAACGTATGAATGGGGATGTTGTCCGTGTGGCCCTCAATCCGGATCAGGTATTTTGTTTGGGCAATGACGGCCCCGATCTTTTCAAGCAGAGGGAGTGCCTCGGCTGAAATCGTCGCTACCCCGGATTTGAAAAGGGTAAGTTCAGACAAGCGCATCACCAGGCCCTCTTTGGAAAAAAGCACTTCTATCTCATCGGTCAAATTGAATCGATCCGACAGTAGCTCCAGATGTTCGAAAAGCTGCGCCATTTCTGAGCGGCTACCGACCATACCGGGTGATTCTGGCAAAACCACCGAGCCGGATTCAAATTTGATCCCGCCCGGGAAAAAACTGACGGCATTACTGAAGGAGCGCACAAATCGCATCACCTTGGCCTCTTCCATGGTGGAAAACGAGCACAGCATAATAAAGAAGCACAACAAAATAAGAACAAATCCGGAGTAGACGATTTCCCAGCCAGGCCCGGAATCGCCATCGCCGTTTTTGGATCCATTTTTTTGATGTCTTTTGCTCATTTTTTAGGCTTTCGCCGGTTCGGCGCTGGCGGTTAAGCGGGCTTTGGGCGCAATAAAGGCCTTGAGTTTTTGTTCAACCACACGATGATTGTCACCGGATTGAATCGAAATAACCCCTTCTAAAATCATCTGTTTGACCAGAACTTCCTGCTTGCTGCGTGTTTTCAGTTTGTTAGAAACCGGCAAGAACAGCAGGTTGGCCAGCATGGTGCCGTAAAAAGTGGTCAAGAGCGCCACCGCCATAGGCGCCCCAATCTGGCTGGGGTCTTCCATCTGCATCAGCATCTGTACCAGGCCGATAATGGTGCCCAACATTCCCACCGCCGGTGCGAAGGCGCCCATGGTGGTGAATATTTCAGAACCCAGTCGATGGCGCTCTTCCAGGTACTGGATCTCGATGGACATCACTTCTTCAATGGACGAGGACTCCATGCCGTCAATGGCCATCTGGATGCCGCGGGCCAGAAAAGGATCCTTGATATCCTTGAGCTGGGATTCAAACGACAGGATGCCTTCCTGACGGGCTTTTTTGGCAAAACCCGACATCAAGGGGATGAATTCGCTTGCCACCTGAGAGCGGTGCATAAACACATTTTTAGCGACTTTAATCACCCCCAATACCTCTGAGAGTGGATAGGCCAGAAAGGTCGCCCCCATGGTCCCACCCAGAACGATCATTAACGAGGGGTAATTCAGAAACCAGCTCCCATCGCCACCCATCAGGATGGAAATAATGACCAAACCAAACGCAACAACGATACCGATAAGAGTTGTGATATCCACGGAAGGACTCCTCTGTCGCTTTTAAACCCTAATTGAATTTAAGTGTTTGAAATAATCCGCTTAACCGATGCTGTTCGTGCGGGAAAGCTTCAGAATCATTATTATTTTCAATGATTTTAGCAAGTATTGTGCCATTGGTCGGAATTGGGAGACTGAAATACAGAAAGGCGGGCAAAAGCGGGTAATCAATTGAAATTTATATAAAAAAAGTGGTTTCTTGATGTTTAACCCAAAAGGCCATATCGTCAGAGGGCAACCATTATGTCGAAACAGATCCGATTCCCGGGTGAATTCCAGTTTGAAACGTCAATTTTCACCATTTTTAGTCAACAGTTTGACGATAAAAACCGGTTGGCGGTCCTAATCGGGCGCCGGATCGAAAACGGACAATTGCGAATGAATCGGTACCTCGGTTGCCAGTCATTTGCCGGGGAGCAGCCGGATCGTCTAATGCAGATCCGGCGGCTGGCAGGCATTGCTGTCCGGTTGGGTATTGATGGTGCGCTGATATTCGACAATACGCTGCGACACCTCCTCGAGCGGTTCCTTGACCATAATTTTATCGTTGTTGGTAAAGGTGATCACCGTTTCGGGAATGGCCTGCAGCGATTGAATGCGATCCACGTTGACTATCAGTACAGAATCATTGAGTCGGGTTACTTTAATCATCTTGACACCACTTGCTTTTATTTTAGCCGGCCCTGCGATGGTCCCAGACGGGTGCTATTTCAACTATCCCACCCGAGACCGTCCCTGTGAAGCCGCTAATTTTGGGATTAACGTTTAATATTGATCAGTTCGGCCAGGATTTCGTCACTGGTGGTTATCACCCGCGAATTGGCCTGAAAGGCCCGCTGGGTGGTTATCATTTTAACAAACTCCTGGGCCAGATCGACATTGGACATTTCGATGGCGCTGGGGCTGATACTCCCCAGCCGGCCACTCTGGGGAACGCCTGTCATCGCCTGGCCGGAATCCCGCGACTCGGCATACAGGTTTTTGCCCATCTTGTTGAGGCCGTAATAGTTGGGGAAATCCGCCAGCACCACCTGATACAGGGGTGCCAGCTGGCCGTTAGAATAGCTGCCGGTGACCACCCCGGATTCATCCACCGCAACCCCGCGCAGTACCCCGGAAGCATATCCGTCCTGGGTCTGGAAAGTGGTCATGGAGGGCGCGGCATACTGGGTTAAATCCCCGTGGGTCACGTTAGACGCATCGACCAGATCCCAGGTCAGGGTCAGATTGCTGGCCCCGCTGATGAAATCGCTTAAGGTAATGGTCGTATCCGTGTTGTTGGTCAGAGCGCCCGTAGCGCCGTTGAAGTCATAATCGGTTTCGCTGACGACAATATCGGTTGCCGGATCGGTGAGGGTTCCGGCTGGTACGCTCACCGTCAGATCCCATTCATTGGCTGCGGCTTTGTCAAAGGTCAGGGTCACCGGTATGGCATTGCCCAGGGATTCATACACAATGACCGTTGTGGAATAGGTATCCGCAACGGCGGCCCCGGCGTCTAGGTTGACATCCAGCGTAAATTGGGTGCTGGCCTGCGGCGGTGAGGTGCTTTGTCCCGGCACATTGATGTCGGTGATATTGCCAAGGGTCAGAGTACCGTCGGGTTGGACGGCAGTGATTTCATAGCCTTGTAGGAACAGGTCGTCCGGATTGACCAGATACCCGTCGCGATCAAAGGCAAAGTCACCGGCCCGCGTGAAATAATCGGAATTGGCGCTATCGCGCAGCAGGAAAAATCCGGCGCCGTTAATGGCCATGTCGGTGGGATTGGCGGTGTTTTCAACGGAACCCTGACTCCACATAGGCGTGGTGCCCCAGAACTGCACCCCGCGGCCGATTTCATTGCTACCGGTGCCCGCCAGCGACTGGCTTAAAATATTGGCAAAACTGGCACGATTGGACTTAAAAGCCGTGGTGTTAACATTGGCAATGTTGTCGCCAATTACGGTTAATGCTTTCGAATTAACATTGAGACCGGATATTCCGGCAAACAATGAACCGATCATATTTATAGCCCTCCATTAGGTTGATCATTTGGATATGTTTCCGCCTCGGGTGCAAGCGCTGCTAATGGCGCAGCCGCTTCCGATATATCGATGACATCATCGATGGATACGGTCCCAAGTGCGGTAATCAGGTGCGCCGTGTTGTCTTTCAATGATATGCCCGTCACAGGGGCAGTCATTATCGGTGCGGCGCCCACATTTTGGTTAGCGTTATCAATCGCCTGAATCTCAAATCCATAAACGCCAGGTGGCATCGAATTACCATTAAAATCCAGCCCATTCCAGGTCGCACTTTGCCGGCCGGCACCCAGCGAACCGGTCTCAAAGGAATTGACAAAGCCACCGGTGTCATCATAAACGCTGATAGCCGCCATGGCAGCACCGGTATCCAATTCAAACTGGCAGGTCGCCGCCTGACCGTCTTTGAGCAACAATCCATTACCCTCAGCGGTTATTTCTTTACCAATGTATGAGACGGCCTGCGAATGTGTCAGCGAGGCTTGAAATTTTTCCATGTTTTCAAGACTTTCATGGATGTTGCTCAACTGCTCCAGCGAACTGAATTGCGCCAGCTGGGCCGTAAATTCGGTGCTGTCAGCCGGGTTCAACGGATCCTGGTGCTGCAGCTGGGCAATCAGCATATTTAAAAAATCATCTTTGCCCAGGATCTTCACCGGCGCACTTGAAGGCGCATGGCCGGCTGTTGTGTCGATGGCGTCGATAGGTGTCATACGCACCTCACTGCGGGTGATTTAGCGTTTATCAGAATCGATTGCATGCTATATATTCCTTGGGGTTATGCAAAAAAATCAATGGCGGAGTCCACCAGACCGCGACCGCTGACCGGCCGGGTGATGCGATGTTCTTCCGCGTTTGAATCAGTGTTATGCCCGTTGCTTTTTGAAGCCCTTGCCCGGCGTGCTTCGGCCGCCCTCTGGTAAAGGTCATCGTCGGCCCGCGAATCATGGGCCACCGAAACTTCCAGTTCATCTACTTCCAGACCCTGGGCCTGAAGTTCCGTCTTTAATTGATTCAGGTTGTTTTCAAGCATGTCTTTGACAAACGGAATCTCGGCCATAATACGAACGGCAACCTGTTGACCTTCGGTTACGATTTGCATGCGAATATGGCCCAGAAATTCGGGTTTTAAATCAATTTGAACCGTATTCTGACCGTTGGCATTGAGCAGGACCGCCTTCTGAACAACCTGATTCATGGTCTGAGCGGCCAGGCTGCGCTGGGCGCCTTCAGCTGAACGGCCGGCACCGGCATGTTCAAGCTTGGTCAGATGTTCCGGCAGACTCTCCTGTGAGGCCAAAAAACCACTGTCTTTGGCTTCGCCATCAATATGAATGACTTTGCTGCCGGTTTGGTCGGTTGCCAGAAGGTCGCTTTGCAAACCAGAAGGTTTGAGGTTGATCATATCCTGTGTCAGTTTGCTGGCGTTGTTTCCCGCAGCGACATTTGGGGTAACCGCCGGCTCGACGACTTTAACCACCGTCTGAGATCCGGCTGGCTCCGTCAGCGCCTTACGTTTATTCACGTGTGCTTGCACCAGGGTTTCAGGTTCAAAAACTTTGGCGGCTTCAACAGACGGGCGGCTGACTTTTTCGGCACCGGTCGGTTGGGTCGTCTGCTCAGATGGGGTGTCTGCCGGCTGGACCGCGCGCATGATTTTTTGCCAGAATAAATCCTCTTTGCTGTTAACGGCTTGCCCTGCTAAGACTGTTTGTTTTCCATCGGCCTCAGCAGCTGCCGCTGCGGTTTCAGATGACAGAGACAACTGATCAAAGCGCTGGCGTAAAAAGTTAAGGAGCGTATCCATCCGGTTGGCCATATTTCCCGTCTGGCACTCGGGAGCGGTGCCTTCGACCGGCATGTCTGCCACAGAGCGCCAGAAGGCTAAAATCGAATGGTCAACTTTAGGATCCGATGGTTCACCGGCAAACTGATGGACGATGGCCCGGTTGATCAATTGTTTTAAATGAGACAGATTGCCGGCTTCAGGTGCTATGGCGGTTTGCAACTGTTCAAAAGGACCCGTACCGGTCAGCCCGCTTAAATTCATATGCCCATCGGGTTGGATCTGGCCCATTAAGGCCTGCAGCATCTCAGCCGTAAACGCTTTAACGGGCTGGGTTGGACCTTGATCCTGTCCCGTGCCGTCAGTTGTAAACACCAGTTGCATCAGATCCATCAGCGGTCGTTCACAAACAAGCGGTAATTCCGGTATGAAGTCAGTCATTTCCGATTCGGCGGTCCCTTGCTGGACACCATCTTGATCGACCGTGCTGTCTGCGCCGGCCGGTTGAATCGTTTCACGATGAGGTTTTGCCGATTGGGGGGACTGACGATCTGCGTCATTCGCGCAGTCGTGGCTGCAGGATTTACGTTCGGAAACACTATTTAAGGTCGCCAAGAAACTCTTTTCTTGATCGGTGGGTTGAGCCGATTGATCGAGTTTCATCGGTGCGGCATCGGTACCCGGCGTACCATTTACTGGGTTATCGGCTGGCTGGGGAACAGCTGGCATTATAAAAGCATCAAACGACATACAGTCCTTCCTTGGTGTGTCTGAAATAGCGTCCAAAGACATGTTGACGGTCAATGTTTGGTGCATCAAGCGTGCCAATCTCCACAAAAATGACCCCGTAATGGCATTGCACATGTCAACCGGCAGGGGCTCTCCTATAACCAATTGGTATTTTTATATTTATTTTCAAAAGACGTCCGCTTTGAAAATATATCGCAGCCCCTAAACACTCCTGTCTGGGCTAAAATGAATCGTACGATGAACGGCAATATTTTCCTGAATTGGTAATCTTTACCCTTACAGCAGGTGACATCTGCAACCCGATGACAAGCGGTCCAAACGGGTATTCAGATCCGGGTCGGGGGGACGAATGAATAAACACGAGGGCGTACTTGGTGTTAAAGATAAATCGTAAAGATCAGGATTTTAGTACGAATTGATGGCCGGCGACATCATCCAATAAGGCGCGCTCTTTTTTGAGCTGGATTTGATCATAGGCCTTGCGGCCCTTTTCTTTGAGTTTTTCAAGCGCTTTGCGTTTTTTCATGACGGCCATTAAAGCATGGCAAATGGAATCAAATTGAATCTGAGCTTGCCTGACACGTTCCAGCTGTGCTTCCAACTCAGTTTTGAGATGCTCAATGAAATCGACATACAGTTTGAGTTCGGAAGCCGGGCTCCCCTGTTTTTGCATCGTTTCCAGCTGCTGCCGGTTTTGACGCTTTTTATCTTTCAGATCTCTCAAGACATGCTGTTCTGCCTGGAGGTGCTTCTTCTTGTCAGCAAGCTCTTTTTGAAGCACTTCTTCCTGATAGCGGCGATGGTTGAGTAAGGGGTCTAATCTGAATTGATACATCGTATTGCGCCTGGCAAGTCATTGCAAAATACAGTTTTAGGTTAGGATTCAAACAACCCCATCAACTGGGAAACACAGTCTTCAAATGTGTTGGTCTCGTC
>JAHEIW010000385.1 GCA_024639185.1 Deltaproteobacteria bacterium
AAGGATGCACCTTGAGCGCATGCTTCCATAGGATCGCAGCGACGGGACGCTGGGTTCAGGCAAAGGCTTAATGCCTTCGCTGAACAGTCAAAATACGCGACTTCGTGTCGCAATACTGATACATTGAGATAAGACGTAGCAAATTCTAATTATTCTATTAATATTAACTATTTAACTGCGATTAACTTGCCCTACATTTTGAGTATTGTCAAGTCCGTTCTGCTTCATGCATCTGATCCGGGCTCCAAGCTAAAAAGCGGCGAGCGCCGGGCCGGGCGGTTTAATATCTTCTCCATGGCGTTGAAGTAATCTCTTTTGACTTTCACATTAGACACCTTGCAGTATCGCTCCGTGGTGCTAATCCAGTTGTGGCCCAGTAGATCTTGGATGCTCTCAGCCTGCGCATCAGCATTGAGCAGCTGGGTGGCCATGGTATGGCGCAGGTGATGACAGCTGATCTTCAAGCCGATTTTTTTAGCGTAATATTCCATGCGCTTTTGAATGCCGCGAACCGAGATGGGCCGGCCCTTGTAATCGCCTTTTTCAACCAAAAAGACGCCTTTAGTGCGCCGGTGAGATCTTTGCTTCAAGTAGCCCATCAGCCCATCGGCGGCATCATCGCTGATATACACCACCCGGTCCTTGCCGCCTTTGCCTTCAACGACCATGATCCTGCGCTGTTTGATATCAATGTCGCCCAGGCTCAGATTGGCCACTTCCTCAACCCGCAAACCGCAGCGCAGCATCAATCTGAACATGGCCCAGTCACGCTTGGAGTCTATGACATCAAAAAATGCATCGATTTGTTCTTCACGCAACGCCCGCGGCAGCGGTTTGGGCACCCGCAACCGGCAATTGGCTTTGACCGGGTTGATTAGTTTTACGTTTTGTTCATATTTAAGGTAATTGTAAAACACCCGGATGATGGCCAAATATAAATTGATGGAAGCCGGCTGCATGCGTTTTTGGTGAAGAAAATCAATATAAGCCTCGATTTTTTCAGCGCCGACCTGCTCAAGGGGCACATTGAGCCACAGCACAAACTGTTTGATCACATTCAAATAGTATTTGACCGTATGTGGCGAGTAATTGCGGCGTTTTATATAGCGCCGGAAGTCAACGATCACATTGATCATTTTCATTGCACTCTCCTTTGAGGATGCGTTGCATGGCTCTAAAATACTCTTCCTCTCTGGTTTTGTCAGAAAGCCGCGCATAACGCCGGGTGATCTCCATGCTGCAGTGACCCAAAAGCTCCCGCAGACACTCAAGGGGCATGGTGGCATTCAACAGATCAGTGGCAAAGGTGTGTCGCAAACAGTGCAGGGTGTAGCTGCTGTATTGCAGGCCAGCCTTTTGTAAACACTTTTTAAATATACAACGCGCAGCCTCATAAGATAGCGCTTTGTCTTTGTGACCGTAAAATAAATGTTGCTTGTGTGGATCTCGCAGCCTCAGCCAGGCCAACAGCGCTTGCTGGGCATCCGCACTGTAGTAAACCACTCGGCCAACACAAGTCTTATCCGATTGATAGATTAAAATCTTTTGCTCGTATAAATCGATATCCTCGACCTGGCATTTGCGCAGCTCACCGATGCGCATGCCGGTGCGAAGCAGCAATAATATCAGGGCGCGATCCCGGCAGTTATCGATTGCTGCAAGCAATTGATCTAAGTGCTGCGCATCGATGGCCCGCGGCAGCCGATCGGGCAGCTTCAGCTTGATCTTGCGTTCCATCAACTCCCAGCTGACTACCTTGTATTCAATGATTAAATACCGCACAAATGCATAAACATTGCGCAGCCGGGTGTTCACCGTTGACGGCTTCAGACCCCGGTCTTGCAATGCTTCCACAAAAACCGCGATGTCTTCACGACTCAGCTGCTCAAGCACTGTATTGCCGCGGTTGGCAAAAAACGACAAAAATTGCTCCAAAGATGTGGCCGCCTGTCTCAGGGTGTTGGCTTTACAGTTGCGCCGGTATTTGTAGCGCAGGTATTGCTCTACGTAGGACTTACCCAGCAGGTCTTGCTCACTGATGTTGGCTAAAATACGCTCAAAAACCTGCTGTCTGGTAGAAGGTTTTGATGCAGCTGCAGCCGGCTCAATGAAGATAGCTTGATTGTTAAAAGTTGAATAAAAATCCGATCGGTGGGTTGCTAAAGAATTGTTCGAATTGAAATTCGATAATTGATCCGAGTTCATATCGGCCTCCTTTTTCTGGTTTTAATAGAAAAATCAGACAGATAATGAACCTTAACCTTTTAAGGGTCAATTATCATTTTGTTACGTTTTAATTGAGATGAGCACACGAATCAGCTCCTCATAAAAGCGTGTGATATACAACGATCTGAAATTTTCTGATAATTACAGATACCATCATTCACCTGTACCTATCAACTTTTTATTAGTGCAGA
>JAHEIW010000386.1 GCA_024639185.1 Deltaproteobacteria bacterium
ATGGTATTATGTTAAAACTAGTGTTGAACCTGATTACACAGGTACATTTAAGATCGAGAAAGCATCGATAGATCAAGAAGGAAATATTTATTGTATAGTTTGGAGGTCATATGAACGTAAACCATGGGCATTATATAAGGCCAGCAATTCTGGAACTGTTCTTGAATCTAGTTGGTACAGCAATGCTTACGATCCTCCAACAAAAATTAGTCCGATTAATTCCTATAAGTTTATAAAAAAGAAAGCTGAATAAACTGCTTATTCATTTATAAAACTTGCAATATCTCCAACCTGTACGACATAAAATGATGGTTGACTAAAATATTGTTCAAGGCCATCATCTACCTGTTTTTTCTACAAAAACGAGAAAGGAGGTAGCGATGAACCTCGAACATGTTTCTGTAGAAAGCAGCCAGAGTCGTCATCAGCATCACCCACCGCAAGAGAACAAATCAACGATTTTTCCCGGCAGCGACCCTGAAGCAAGCTGTCCACCGCGGTCCACAAGAGCTGACATTGCTCAAATCCTTGCCAGACTATCCGATAAGGGGCTAAGTGCCAAAGAGCATGTCGAAGCATATTTGCATGATATGCACCGGCGCAATTGTCGGCCCAACACGATCCGAACAAACAGCTACAGCGTTATGTTGTTTTTAGTCTTCGTAAAACAGCTGGGCAAAATCCAACTGGAGACCCTCACTCGAGAAGATATCAGTGCGTTCGTTGAACATGAGCAGGACCGGGGACTTGCGCCGACATCGGTGCACTCACGCTTGCGGGCAGTGTATGCTTTTTTAAATTTTTTAATTCAAGATGATGTGCTTCATCCTGATTTACTCAAGCGCAAGTTGCGAATCAAGTTGCCCGACTCACTGCCGCGGGCCATCGACCCTGAAGATATTAAACAGTTGCTTGCGGTGCTCAAAGTCCCCAGAGATCGAGCGCTGATCTTAACGCTGTTACGCACCGGAATGCGCATCGGCGAGCTGCTAAACACCAGAGTCCAGGACTTAAACCTCAAAGAGCAGTGCATCGAGATCTTTGAAGCTCAGAAAAATCTTGTGGGTCGTGTTGTTTACCTGAGCAAAGACGCACAAGCGGCCTTAAAAAAATGGCTGAAGCTTAAAGACTCCCAAACCAATTATCTATTTTATGGTCACCGCGGTCGGCCACTTTGTTACGAAGCGGCCCGGGCGGTTTTTAAAAGGATTTTGGATAAAGCTCAATTATCTCATAAACCCTATAGCCTGCACTGCCTGCGCCATACCTTTGCTTCTGAGATGCTCAATGGCGGCATGTCGCTGCAAAGCCTTCAAGAGCTTTTAGGCCACAGCGACATCGAGATGACTCGCCGCTATGCCCGGCTGACCGATAACACCCGCAGAGAAGAATACTACAAAGCGATGCAAATCATCGAAAGAGGAGAGATCAATGGCCATTACCGACTCGATCATTAACTACCGCAGGTTTTTAAAACGCAGAAACTACTCCAAGTATACGCTTAGAAACTATATGAACACCTTGAGGCACTTTGTCCTGTGGCTGGATGTGCCCATAGAAGAGACTACTCACAAAAAGCTTCTGAGCTTCATTGATCATCTGTTAGATAAACGCTTGAAGCCCAAAACCATCAACTGTTATCTGTACAGCATTCGCGGCTTTTATGAATATCTTATCAATGAAGAGCAAGTGGCAATGAACAATCCGGTCAAGCGCGGCTACGCTCTGCGATTGTCGCGGCCCCTGCCGCGTTATCTTCGAGAAGAACAAATTATAAGACTCTTTGATGTTATCGATAGCCCACGGGATTTGGCCATGTTCAAATTAATGCTGCGCTGTGGGCTGCGGGTGGAGGAGGTGGCTAATCTAACCCTTGCCGCCGTTGATCTTGCCCGCGGCCAGGTGTTTGTCTATGAAGGCAAGGGCTGCAAAGATCGGGTAGTATACTTAAGCAAGGACGCCTATCAGGCGCTGGTAAAGTATCTTAAGCTCAGACCCTGCTCACGGGCCAAAAAGCTGTTCCTGGTTGATAAAGGCCGTTTTAAAGGCAAACCCATAAAGGTGCGCGGCATTCAGTATCGCATGCAGCACTATGCAAAAAAAGCCGGCCTCAACGTCTGCTGCCACCAGCTGCGGCACACCATGGCCACGCAAATGCTCAACGCCGACGCGGACATCGTCACCATCCAGGATCTATTGGGTCACAGCCGCATTATGACTACCCAGAGGTACTGCCAGCTATCAAACCAGAAGGTCCGCAGAGACTATTACAAAGCAATGCAAAAAGTGCTGCAACGCCATAGCCTGTAAAAAGACTTGACATCAGGAGAGTTTAAGAATAGATAAATAGTACTTAACTTATTAATATAAATAGAAAAAATAGGATTAATGTCGTACATCTCCAACA
>JAHEIW010000046.1 GCA_024639185.1 Deltaproteobacteria bacterium
AACGCAGCTTTAGGTGGTTTGAAGCCTGCTCCTGTAAGCCGGCTCCGAGGGGCCCGCCCTCATCTTTTACACAGTTACGCACACTTTATACAAAGTGCGCTCGTGGCGCACTACATTGAGATAATCCAAACTTTTGAAATTAAACAGATTATTACAGATACCTTATGGATACTTGAAACCGTATCGCATTTTTAAATTATGTGTCAAATCGTAGATCCGAAAAATGCGGCTTTACGAAAATAAAAAGGGCAAATCCATAGACTCGGATTCACCCTCCGCTATTGGGATATAGAGCGTATATCACAGGTTTTCAGACTTGCTGATAGTTGTGTGTTGTTGGAGAAACATGCAATTTTGAGGATTGAAAATATTTGGGATTACCTGACGATATATGTAATTAATTGCGGTTATCTCTTCATAGCCGACATCGAACAAAGAGGAAATTGATTCGATTCCGCAATATATTGTGGTCGTCAAAATCCCAAGCATTTAATAAAAATAATAGACTTTGCTATGCAATCTAAATTATCAGATTTTCTTCTACTCGAGGTATATTAAGTGCCCTGGTGCACACTAAAGCGTCATGTGTTTCCTGAAATCGGCAAGGTTCTTATTGATAAAATTACCAAGCCCCGGTTACAGGCGTTTTTTGATTACTTAGCTACAGACGGTTATGCCAAATCAACGGTTAAAATTGTCAAAGGCCCGGTCAGCTTGGTTTTAGACCATGCCGTTGAGGGCGAACTGATACCGTACAACCCGTGTAAAGAGTTAAAAACCGGGGGAATTGCTGCCAGACAGTCTAACGATCCTCTCAATGAAGCACAAGCAGAGCAACTATTGGAACAGGCGAAACTGCACGAGGATGGTGAGTACTATCCTATATTTTTATACGCCCTGTGCACCGGAAAGCGCATTGGTGAGATCCGGGCCACAAAATGGGAAGACATCGATTTCGATAAACGGTTTGTCGAGGTCAAACGCAACATAGTGCGAGAAAAAACTTACCCACCAAAGAACAACAAATCACGGTGTGTGGGGTTGTCGCCCATGGTAATAGAGGAGTTAAAAAAACTGCGTACCGAGCAAAAACGGGCTGCGCTAAAAGGTGGCTATCCGGTGCCGGAATTTGTGTTTACAGAAAAAGACGGCAGGATCATGCGGCAGCATTTTATCCGTGACTCACTGGAAAAATGCCTGAAAGCAGCCGGAGTGCATCGCATTACCTTTCACGACTTGCGACACTCTTACGCCCATATCAGGCTTTCCCGTAAACATAGTGTGGCAGATGTGAGCCGGTCAATGGGTCATACAGACATTAAAATCACAGTCAAAATTTATGGACATTTAATACACTATGATTTTCAGGACGAGGTTGATAGTTTGGACACGCCGCACCTGAACGCACCCTATACGCAACCAGAAAGGGGCCAAATTTAAAATTTGTAATCCTTTCAGTTACTTCCCACTTTTCAAATAAAAGTGTCAATTGTTTCCTCTTAAAATAAAGTCATCATAAATTATTGCTAAAACGCTTATATGCGGTTGATCGGGGAGGGTGTCTGAAAATGTCTTGATTGTCAGCCGGCAGTTACCTTATAATTTGAAACTTGCATAAAATTGCATGCATAAATCAGAGATAATTCAGGCCGGAGATCATTTGTGACCCAAAAGCTGTTATTAATAAAGCGAAGAAATAGAATTTGTATGCTAACGCTGAACCGACCCGAAAAGAAAAATTCCCTTTTGCAAAAATTCACTATTGAAATGGCGCTGGAAATTGCGGAACATGCACCCCTGGCTTTAAAAGGCATCAAAAGAGTCATTCATTTGTTGATGCAAGCCAATCAACTGGATAAAAAATCCGCAAAAGAAGCTGAAACGATTTTCAGGGCGGCTTTATCCAGCGAAGATATGCAGGAAGGGCAGGCCGCCTTTTTGGAGAAGCGCAAACCGCACGTTAAAGGCAAATAATGTTTACAAGAATTTTCACGCAAAGGCGCCCCAGTCGGATCTTGCGGACCGACAGGGCAAGCAAAGTCGCAAGGTATTTTAAAATCCCAAAAATAAAATGTAACGGATCCACATTTCACGGTTCTTAAATCAATAAATTCAAATTCGTGATTGAGCGCTTGTCGAGGTTGCCGCAGCTACACGGCATCTAACACAGTAGATGCGGTAAGATCGGCAAGCCCGCAGGGTTTTAAATTTTAGAATTTAAAAAAGACAGAATCTAACTTAAATGCATTATGATCCATTCTTAACATTTAAAACGATCAATCGGGAAAAGGAGGTAGTGAAGCATGGAACCATTTAAGTACAAAGCAGAAGATCTATTTGAGTGGGTGACCAAAGAGGGCGAAGACTTTTTGCTCTTAGACGTTCGCGTCACCGAGCAGTTTGACAACTTCAAAGTCGAAGGTCCTTTTCTGGGCGAGATGGCCAATGTTCCTTATGTAGAATTTGTCGAGCACGAAGAAGAAAGCGTTGCCCGGGTGCCCCGGGCGGAAAAAGTCCGAATTGTCTGTGCCAAGGAAGGATCCGCCAAATATGTCGGTGATATTCTGCTGAATCACGGATTCAAAGATGTCGGCTATCTGGAAGGCGGCATCAAAAACTGGGGCAATATGCTGGCGCCCAAGCTGGTGGCGTCTGATGACGGGTATCAGCTTTATCAATTCATCCGACCGGGCAAGGCCTCCTGCAGTTACGGCCTCATCTCCGGGGATGAAATGGTTTTGTTCGACCCCACGCGGAACATCGACTTTTATAACAGCTTTGCCGGACAGCACGGCGCTAAGATCACCCGGACTTTTGAAACCCATTTGCAGGCCGATTACATATCCGGCAGCAAACAAATCGCATCTGAAAGTGGCGCCACTGTTTTTGGGCATGAAAACGATTTTAAGGGTGCGGCTTTTCCATATGAAAAGATCGCAGATGAGGCGGTTTACCCATTTTCCAAGGGGGGGCCTGAAGTCAAAGCGCTGCATATGCCCGGGCACACACCGGGCAGCACCTCATATTTGATTGACGATAAATATTTGATTTCCGGGGACACGGTTTTTATCCTTTCCATCGGGCGCCCCGATCTGGGAGGTAAGGCTGAAGAATGGTCCAAACTGTTGTACGATACCCTTCAATCTAAAATCGCAAACCTGGATGATGAAATTGTTATTTTGCCCGGCCATTATATGGACTGGGGTGAAGCCAATCCCTCTCAAATATTTTCAGATACTCTGGGAAATATTAAAGCCCGCAATGCCGACATTTACGGCATCTCCAACGAAGATGCATTCATTGGCTTTATTGAAAACAATATGCGAACGCAGCCGGAGGTTTATGCTGAGATCCGAAAGGTCAACGCCGGTTTGCTGGACGTCGATGCCGAAAAACAGGAAATAATGGATCTGGGCAAAAATGAATGTGCCGCCAGTGCCCAGAAAGCCGTATGAAAACAGCAATGATCTGACTTGCGAACCATTACTGAATTGTCCTCAGAGGAGGGTTTTTTAAACCGATATGCGGTTAAAAAGCACCTCCTCTTTTATTGGGTGACCAGGAAAAAAAGGCCCTCATGATAGATAAAGTATATTTTTAAAAAATATTGAATAAACCATCCATAATATTAATAATAAAATAATATTAGTTTTTATAATTGGATTGTAAAGTCAGGCAAATTGATGGGATGCCGGGTTGAAAGAAGTCTAAAGTTAAATGCAATATTTCCGATATAATCAGTGGATCCGTTTTATCTGATTCTTGCATGAAGATTGAGTGTGAAGTAAACCTTTGTATGGTGATCCTAATTCTCGGTGAAGGAATCGGTGCATATGAAAGTATCGGAAAACGAATTGCAAAAATACAATGTCGTCATACCTAAATTGTTTCAGCTGGTTTTAAATTTGTCGGAGGAAAAGCAAAACGTCCTGCTGAAGTATGCTGAGGATCTGCTATCGGTCGAAAGACGCGCTTATATTCGCAAATCATGTACGATCACCGTTAGCTATGCCACCTATGATCGCTACTATACGGATACCATAAAAAATATCAGCCAGCGAGGCGTCTTTATTGCGTCTAAACGTCCGTTGTTTGTAGGCGAAGAGATTTCCATGTCGTTTTCAATGATTGGATTTGACAAGCCGGTTAAGGTCAAAGGCGAAATTGTGCAGGTTAATCGAAGCGGAATTGGTGTCGAATTCAAAGACATGAGCCCCTATGTCGAGGAGATGCTGGCCACCCTGATTGAACGCATGGAAGAGGATCCCGCTCCATAAAGGGCATATCTTCGACTATTTATTTAATACTGCAGTCAATTCATTTCAGTCATCTTGACCTTTAAGCGCATAGGTCATAAAACGGACCTGAAACGGTAAGTGTTTGAATTCTTTTATTTCACCTTCGATAAACCCGATTTTTTGATACCACTGCTTTAAATCTGTTTGCTGTGCGATAATACCAATGCTGATTATTTTCAATCCGAGCTGCCGGGCGGTTTCAAAGACATGTTCCACCAGTTGATGCCCATAGCCTTTGTTGCGTGTATGGGGTAAAACGGCCAGGCGTTCCAGATAACATAGATCGACGCTGGCGCTTTCGATGGCTATAGATCCCACCGGACTGCCCTGTAGTTCCAAAATAAAATACCGCACACCCCGGGGGGCCAGGTCTTTTTCAATCCACTCATCTGTGCAGTTTGAGGGGTGTTTGGGGCAGTTTGTCTGCGTGAGCTGGAACCGGTCGGCCACGTCGCGATAGGCGGCTCGAATGAGATCCGCCAATACCAAAACGTCGGTCGATTTCGCCCCTCTGATATGAACCCATTTATTCGTCATTGATTATAGCTAATCCCTTTGCGGGCACCAGGGGCGCAGTCTTGGAATCCAGCGCGGCACGTTTGCCTTGTATGATCGGTAGGCATCTGCGAATCTATTTTCCAGCGCTTTTTCCTCTACCATTGGAAAATAAATGGCGTTGCCAATAAAAAAAACGCCCAGCCACAACGCCAGGGGCCAGGATCGAAACAGTAAGGCCTCGGCCATTAGCATCAGCAGCACGCCAATAATCATCGGATTTCTTACATGTCGGTAAGGACCCCGAATGACCAGTTTTTGGGGAGGTTCCCAGGGAGCAGGGGTCCCAGCGCCAAATTTCATGAATAAAGTGACTGTCCAGACCGCCAATAAAAGACCCGCACCGGCCGGTAAAAGGGCCAACAAGAAAATCATCTGATCCGGGGTTGCCAGTTGATCGGTGAAATCAAGGTTTGCCGAAATCGCCAGAATAATAGCCGGCACAAAAATCAGCACCGTGCCCGGTAATACTATGATCGCTTTGATTAGTCCCCAGCTCATACTACCTGAATTTTGCATAAAAATTAATGCGAACCTGAAAGCCTGCGGAGCGTGCAGGATCCTGGTGATTAGCTGCACCCGTCTGTTTCAAACCGTTTCTGAGACGGGCACTTTAGTGCTCTTTAAATGCATCTAATGTACCCCTTGACCGATGATTTCCTTGATCGACCAGGCATTTGTTTCAGGGCGAAATCTCAATGCCGTTTCGGTTGCGTCTCACCAGCGTTCAACAGCGTCATTCACGGCATTTTCAAGGCCATTTGCGACTACAACCAATTTGTCGGTTTTTTTATTCATCTAATTAATATCATTTATTTTTTAGCTCTGTTTGTATCATAGATACTGATCCAGCCCCGCTGGTCTTCGTAGATGACCTCAAACCATTGTACGTTAAAGGTGCCAATGGTAAGAATACTCGTGTCCACAATGGTCAAAACCGTGTCTGCGGGTATGCGGGTAATGTGCTGGTCCGGCCCGCAACCGGGCTGGGGACACAGCCGGGCCTCGATTCCCGGGGTAACAATGGTCACCGTATCCCCCATTTTGACTTCGTCTGCCCGGAGGCCAGATGGTTTAGCTGTTTGTATGGTTGCAAGGGTGAAAAACAAAAACAGACAGGCAACAACCTTGAGGCCAGCATGTCTATCTTTTGCCGAATTTTCAGCTTTCATGGTCGCTTTTCGCATGTGACTCCAAAACAGTTTGCATCGATTGTGAGCTAGTGCAATGCGCGGCCACAACCCTGATGTCCAATTTGGTTCAACTGAACGTGAACCGTTTTTTCAAAAGCTTCGCCGCTCATCGAATCGTTGCAGCTTCGGCCTTCGATGACAACGGTCAGGCTTTTTTCGCCGGTTTTCGTCTGGTAAATGGTTTTGTGTGCTGGTTGATCCGTCACCGGATGCGGTGCGTGAAATTCATGGCGTGCATTTCCATTTTTTAGGTTGCATCATTTTAGCCTTTTGCCAAAAATTTAATGGCCAGGGCGGCACCCAGCCAGCAACCGGAAATGACGACGGCCGGCACTGAAATTTTAGCCCACCAATCAGGCAACCAGCGTCGCTGCAACACCAGACCAATTGCGATAACATGCAAGGGCACCGGAAGGCCCAAGCCAAGTGCGACGGTCGTATTCCATAAAATGCCGCGTGATTCGGGCAAAAGCTGCGCTGTTAAAATACCATCGACAGCACCATAAATGACCCTGACAAGCAAAAAAACACCCACAATGATGGCGGCATTGGTTAATAATCTGAAGATTGTTCTGAACATTTACAGCTTATTTAGGCTTTTCAGCGGCTGAAATCAAGCTTTTGTCGCCCGTGTAAATCTTAGGATTGCCAAAACATTTCTTGACATTTGTTCTTTGTATACCGTATACAAAAACGGTTGAATTCACACCTTATATCTCCGGCAGTGCCGAAGCAATCGGCCTCACAAATACTGATCCCAACTAAGCTGTTTATGGAGAAGACCATGGCATCATTCAATGACCTCACCGTACTATCTCTCGAGCAGGCAACGGTTTTACCCTATCTAACATATCGGCTGGCCCATGATGGTATGAACGTCATTCGTCTGGAACACCCGGTTTACGGTGATCCCAACCGTCTCATTGGTGAAAATGTTCTGGAGGAAGAACGCATGAATGCCTACTTTTTGTGTATCAATGCCGGTAAAAAAGCGCTGACGCTGAATCTTGCCGAAGAAGAGGGGCAGAAGATTTTCCGATCATTGATCAAAGAACTCCACGTGGACATCTTTGCAACCAATCAGCTGCCAAAAAACTACCCGAAACTGGGCATCGACTATGACAGCCTCAAATCCTTGAAACCGGATATCATCTGGCTGGGTGTCACCGGTTTTGGCCCTGACAGCAATGAGGCCGCCTACGATCCGATTTTGCAGGCTCGATCAGGCCTGATGGAATTGACCGGTGAGGCCGAAGGCGACCCCCAGGTTGTGGGCATCCCCTTGCCGGATATGGGCACCAGCGAGCACGCTTATGGCTTGCTCATGAAAGCGCTTTACCAGCGTCAGCTTACCGGAGAAGGAAGCTGTATCAACATGGCCATGTTTGAATCCTCTGTTTCGTGGCTCACCGTGCCGATTACCCTGACCGGCAGTTTCGGGAAAAATATATCGCGCCGGGGAAATACCCACGAATTTTTTGCGCCGGTATCTGTTTATCAGTCCCGAAACGGGTTTGTTTATGTAGCGGTGGGCAACGATCGGCAATGGAAAGCCATTGTTTCTCAGGAAATTTTTCAGGCGCTGAATAAGCCGCAATACGAAAAAAACGCCGGGCGCATCAAAGAGGTAAAACTGCTCAATCAGGCTATAAACGACATTACCCGCAAGTATACATCCGAAGAACTGATCGACCTGTTGACCGCTCTGACCGTTCCGATCAGTAAAATAAAAACGGTGGCTGAAGTCATCAATGATCCTCTGGTCGAAAAGCGGCTGCTATATGCCGAAGACCCGGTTAGCGGCACTCGCGTTACTCTGGCGCCGCCGCCGAATATGACCCCGTTTCTCGAGAAATCCGACCGCCAGCTTTCTTTCCCGCCGCGCTTTGGAGAACAAAACAGCGATATATACGGCCAACAACTGGGCTATTCGGAAGAAGAGCTTGGCCTTCTCAAAGAAAAGGGAATCATCTGAGTATAGGTAAAACCAGATCCAATGAAAAACTGAGGACATTAAAAGACTTTATCCAAATGCTAAAAATTTTTGTCCTCAACGGCTTTAGGTATTCACGATGAAAAAAAGGGCAGAACTAAACAATTTGGATCTCGGGCCTTTACAGGCGTTTCAGGAACGCAAATCTTTAGGTGAACATGTTTTTGAAAGCCTGAAACAGGCAATTGTCAGGGGCAAAATTTCCTCCGGTGAATGGTTGGTCGAGAGCCATATTGCAGAAACGCTCGGTATCAGTCGAACTCCGGTGCGGGAAGCCTTTCACAAACTCGAGCGCGAACAGCTGATTGAACGTCAGCCTCGGGGGGGATTCACGGTTCTGGGTTTAAACCGCGAGGACATCGAAGAGACTTTTGGAATTCGCAGTGTGCTGGAGGGCTACGCTGCCCACCTGGCGGCTATCAAGCATGAAGCCCAGGAGTTGGACCTGCTTGAACAAAAAATCGAAGAATTTCAAAAAGCGCTGGACCGCAAAAACATGAATCTGCTGCCAGCCATTAATACTGAATTTCACGATCTGCTTTACGGACTGAGCAAAAGCCCGAAGCTGATTAACATGATTAATGGCCTTAAAGACCAGATTTACCGATACCGGGAGATGATTCTGAAAGAGAGCAAATATGCATCGACCAGCAATCTGGATCACAAAAAAATGTTGAAAACCATTCGCAATCGCGATGCAGAGGGCGCGGAACAGCTGGTCAGAGAGCACATATTAAGAGGACAGGCGATGGTGTTGCAGGCCTATGACCGGCAGCGGCTGGATTAATTGGAACCATCATAAAAGGACAAAGGTTATGACTAAAACGAAAATAAAGGTTCTGATCGGCAAACCCGGACTGGATGGACATGATCGTGGCGCCAAGGTAACTGCCCTGGCTTTGAGAGATGCCGGCATGGAAGTTATATACACCGGCCTGCACCAAACCGTTGAGCAAATTGTCCGCGCAGCCGTGCAGGAAGCAGTCGACGTGGTCGGGTTGAGCATTATGTCCGGTGCCCATTTGCCGATTTGCCAGAAGCTTCTGGAGATGATGAAAGGGGAAGGAATTGAGGAAATTCCGGTTGTGGTCGGTGGCGTCATCCCCAAGCAGGATATACCCAAATTAAACAAACTGGGCATTGCCGGTGTTTTTCCGGGTGGAACGCATTTTGGTCAGATTGTCGACAGTATTCGTGAAATTGCTAAATCATAAAAACGTTGGAATCGTGCCTAACAGAATTATTTGAGGAGTAAAAATGGGTGTTGCAAAATACATTAAAAATGAAAAAGATGCGATAAAAGAGGTCATCTACCAGTCGGGTATTAAAGTTAAGCCGGTTTACACTCCCAAGGATCTCGAAGATGTCGGATTTGATTATGGCAGCGATCTGGGGGATCCCGGTGAATACCCGTTTACACGCAATCTGCACCCGCAGGGCTATCGTTCCCGGGCGTGGACGACCCGGCAGTACACCGGGTTCGGTACACCGCAGGAAACCAACGAACGTTTTAAATTGATGATTTCTCACGGTCAGACCGGCTTAAACGTTGCCTTCGACTTGCCCACCCAGATGGGTTACGACTCAGACGACCCAATGGCACTGGGTGAGGTCGGCCGTGTGGGCATGGCCATTAATTCACTGCATGACTTTGAAATCGCCTTTGAGGGCATCCCGCTGGATCGGATTGGATCAGGGCTGACCATTAATGCCGTGGCCTCCATTATGCTGGCCATGTATCAGGCGACCGCTGAAAAATACGGCTACGCCAAAGAGAAAATCAGCGCCACTCCCCAGAACGACATCCTTAAAGAAATGATTGGCCGCGGGGCCTGGATATTTCCGGTCGAGCAGGCCGTGCGTCTGGTGGGGGACAGCATCGAATATTCAGTCAAGGAACTTCCGCGCTGTAATCCGGTCAGTATCTGCGGCTATCATATCCGTGAATCGGGAGCCAATCCAGCTCAGGAAATTGCCTGTGCTTTTGAAATCGCCAAGGCCTATATTGAGAATGTGCAATCCCGCGGCCTGGCGGTTGAGGATTTTGTGGGACGGTTTTCATTTAATCTGAACGTTTTTGGCAACCTGTGGGAACAAATTGCCAAATTTCGAGCCGCGCGCAAACTCTGGGCCCGGATGCTGAAAGAAGAATACGGCGTTCAGGAAAAGAAAAAGCTTTTTCTCAGGGGGCTTTTCGGCGGCGGCGGCAGTGGCCTGACCAAAGAGCAACCGGAAAATAATATCATGCGCGGAGCCTTTTATGCTCTGGGCGCAGCGCTGAGCGGTGCCCAGACCACCGCCCTGTGTTCCTTTGATGAAGCCTATACCATACCCACGCCCCGGGCGGCATTATTGTCATTGCGTACGCTGGAGATTTTGATGGATGAGGTTGGTTTGCGCGATACCGTCGATCCGCTGGCGGGATCCTATTTTATCGAGACGCTCACCAAGCAGATGGAGGCAAAAATCCAGGATGAAATGAAGCAGATACAGGATGTCGGCGGGATGGTGCATGCGGTGGCCACCGGCTTTATCCAGCGAAAAGTGGCCCAGCAGGCTTATGAATATGAAAGCGGCATTCAAAAGGGCGAGTATATTAAAGTCGGTGTCAACAAATATGCAGAAGGCAGCGAAGGGCAAACCGATGTGGATCTTCATGAGTACAATGAGCAATGGGTCGATACACAGGTTGCCAGCCTCAAAGCGCTTCGCAGGACCCGGGATAATCGTGACGTTCAGCGGCTGCTGAAAGATCTGGAAACCGCGGCGCGCGATGGGAAAAATGTAATGCCGTTTCTGGTTGACTGTTGCCGGGCCTATGCGACCGTGGGGGAAATGGCCGGCGTATTTCGAGAGGTTTTTGGGGAGTGGCAAGAACCGAGCATCTTTTGAATTCGGATTGCGGATTTCGGATTGCAGAATTTATATAGCTGATGAATAAGTTTGAGAGGTTTTACAGTGGCCGAAGGTAAAAGTAAATCACCGCAGAACGAAAAGTCGTTATCAAAGGACAATCTGCAATCTGCAATCCGCAATCCACAATCGACTTATAGGCTGGGTTGTGACATCGGCGGCACGTTTACCGATTTTGTGCTGGTCAATGATGAAACCGGCGATTTTCAGATCAATAAGTGCCTGACAACACCTGCCGATCCCTCTGATGCAGTTGAGGAAGGCATCCGGGGATTACTGGAGCGTGTTCCGGGATTCATGCCCCATATTGATGAGATTATCCATGGTACGACGCTGGTCATAAATGCCATCATAGAACGCAAGGGTGCCAAAACAGGCCTGATAACCACCCGGGGGTTTCGGGATGTTTTAGAGCTTGGCCGCGAGATTCGCTATGATGCCTATGACATTTTTGCCGAATATCCACAGCCGCTGGTGCCGCGTTCACTTCGCAGGGAAGTATCAGAGCGGATTTCTGCGGATGGCCGTGTGCTGGTGAAATTAAATCCTGATGAAGTTGCCAACGTTCTTGCCGAACTTTGTGACGCCGGGATCGAATCGCTGGCGATCTGCCTGATTAACTCCTATGAGAATCCGGCCCACGAAATCGAGCTAAAAGAGATCGTTAAAAAAAATGCGCCCGAATTATCATTGTCGACTTCTTATGAAGTATTGCCGCAGATCCGCGAATACGAGCGAACCTGTACAACAGCTACCAATGCTTATGTTAAGCCTATTACAGCCAAATATCTGGCCAAACTGTCTGCACGCCTGGAAGCCCTTGGTTTCAGGGGTAAGCTGTTCATCATGCTTTCCAGTGGGGGCATTACCTCCGTTGAAACCGCCCGTGAATATCCGGTTAGAATCATTGAATCCGGGCCGACAGCTGCAGTAATCGCCTCGCAGCACTACGGAAAAATGTTTCAGATAAAGGATATGTTTTGTTTTGACATGGGCGGCACCACCGCCAAATCCTGTTTGATTCAAAAAGGGCAGGCCGGGCTGGTCTCGACATTTGAAGTCGGCCGCGTTCAACGGTTCAAAAAGGGCAGCGGTCTGCCCATTCAGGTGCCAGTGGTGGATTTGATGGAAATCGGAGCCGGCGGCGGCAGTATTGCCCGCATGAGCAAAATGGGACTTTTGCAGGTCGGGCCGGAAAGTGCCGGCGCCGATCCCGGACCCGCCTGTTATGCCCGCGGTGGTCAGAACCCAACTGTAACGGATGCCGATTTGGTGTTAGGATATTTGGATCCGAATTATTTTCTGGGCGGAACCATGCCCCTGGATAAGTCGGCGGCTGAAAAAGCAATTGCGGAAAAGGTTGCCGGGCCTCTTGCGACCCAGGTTACGGAAGCCGCTTTTGGTATTCACGACCTGATCAACGAAACCATGGCAGCGGCAGCCAAAACCCATATCGCCGAGAAGGGCGGCAATCCGAATATCGTGACGATCTCTGCGTTCGGCGGTGCCGGACCGGTCCACGCCTATGGTCTGGCAAAAAAAATTGGTGCACCGCGTATACTGGTACCGCCTCTGGCCGGTGTGGGTTCGGCTCTTGGATTCTTTACGGCACCGGTCGCTTTTGACCTCACCCGCAGCCACCGTGAAACTCTTGAGGACGCCGACTTTGACCAAATCGAAAAATTGTTTAAATCATTGGAAGCAGAAGGCGCTGCCATTCTTGAGCAAGCGGATAAGGAACAAACCATTATCTTTGAACGCACATTGATGATGCGATTCGTGGGGCAGGGTGCTGAATCCGACCTGCATATCGATGCCAGACCCTTTAATGAATGGAAAAAAGAGCAGATCAGAGAACGCTTCGATGACGTTTATCAAAAACTATACGGGCGAACCTACCCGGAAACGCCGGTTGAATTTGTGACCTTTAAAGTACGTGCCAGCTTGCCGGAGCGCCCCTTTCGCATACCGCCCCTACAAAATACGACCCGGTCAATTCAAGATTGCTTGAAAGGCGAGCGGCAGGCATTTTCTTTAACGCAAAAAGCGTACATTCCCCATCAGGTATTTGACCGCTTCAAGCTGTTTGCCGGGGCATCGCTGAGCGGACCGGCCATCATCGAAGAAAAGGAGTCAACGATTATTGTCGGGGAAGATGCCAAAGCGTCTGTGGATGAACACGGTTTTGTGTGGATCACTTTGAATTCGGAAGGGTGAATGCGGAAGGGTGAATAATACAATTGCGGATTTCAGACCGCGGATTGCGGAATTCAAAAGCAGAAAATAATTCTCAATCAGTAATTACAGGGATTAAAAAATAGAAAAGGTTTAAGAAAATGGAAAATAGAGGCGGAAATGAGAACGATAAAATAGAAAAAAAACAAAATCTGCAATCCAAAATCCGAAATCCAAAATCGAGATTCGATGCGATTACGCTGGAAATTTTATGGCGCCGGCTTATTTCTATTGTCGATGAAGCCGATGCCTCGGTCGCACGCACCGCGTTTTCAAGTCTTTTGCGCGATGCGCATGATTATACCTGCATGTTTACCGACAGCCGGGGTCAGGAACTGGTTCAGGGAACCTTTTGCACACCGGGCCAGGCCGGGGCCATGGCGCTGGGGGTCAAAGCGATCATTAATTCAATCCCGCTGGAACAATACCAGCCCGGGGATGTTTTTATTGTCAACGATCCCTGGTTGCTTGCAGGCCACCTGAATGATGTTTGCGTCTTGAGCCCAATTTTTTACAAGGATCGACCGGTGGCCTTTACGGCCTGCGTTTTTCACCACTCGGACATCGGCGGCAGGGTGGCGTCTGATAACCGGCAGGTTTATGAAGAAGGATTATTTATACCGCCGATAAAGCTTTACGATGCCGGCGTTTTGAATCAACCGGTGCTGGACATGATCCGCTGGAATGTGAGAACCCCAGAAGAAGTCAATGGGGATATTCGCTCTCAGGTTGCCGCCAATCATGTGTGCGCCCAGAAAGTTATCGAAATGCTGAAAGATGAGGGCCTGGATACGCTTGATGATCTGGCAGATGAAATCATCAATCGCACCGAGGCCAGCATGCGGGAGGCCATCAATAAAATCCCGGATGGTGTTTACCCTTATCAGGGCGTTATCGAAGGTGCTGGCCAACGAAAAGATATTGATGTCAAACTAACGGTCGAAGTCAAAGGCAGCGGTATTCATATCGATTTCGCGGGGACATCGCCGCAGGTCGATTGGGGCGGCAACGTGGTGTACAATTTTACCTTCGCCTATGTTTTTATGGCAGTCAAAAGTGCCTTTGATCCGGAGATTCCCATCAATGAGGGCGCCATCCGCCCGGTCAAAATGACGGCTCCGGAAGGCAGTGTCGTCAATTGCAGCTTTCCGGCCCCTGTTGCGGCCCGCATGCAAATCGGCCACTTCATGACCGAAATGGTGTTCAAAGCCCTGGCCCAGGCAACCCCGGACAACATTATTGCCGAAAGCGGCGGCACGCCGGCCCAGACCAATATTTTTTACGGAAAACGCCATAACGGCAATGCCTGGCTGACCATGATCATTCGCGGCGGCGGCATGGGCGCCAGCAGCAAAATGGACGGGCATCATTGCGCAATTTTCCCGGCAAATGGGGCCAACACGCCTGTTGAAATTTTTGAAAGTGATACCCCGCTGATGGTCGAAGAGCGCAGCCTGCAGTGCGATTCAGGCGGTCCGGGTCGGATGCGCGGCGGCCTGGGAAGAAAATTTGTGATCCGGGTCCCGGACGATGAATTCGCCCCGCAGGCGCCGACTTCCATTGCGATTCAAGCAGGTCGATATCGGTATCCGCCCGGTGGTCTGTTTAAAGGCGCGGCTGCCAACAAAGCGCAATTTGTTATTAACGATAAAGCGGGAGATTCGAGTGGATTAACCTTATGTGATTCGGGTGATGTCATTCAGTTTATCAGCGCCGGTGGTGGGGGCTATGGTGATTCTCTGGAAAGAGATCCGGTTGCTGTTGAACAGGATGTCCGCAACGAATATGTCAGCATTGAGCGGGCGCAGGCAGATTACGGTGTGGTCATTGATCCAAACACGCTGAAGGTTGATGTGGAGAAAACGCACAAAATGCGAGAACAGAGAAAACAAAAGAAATAGATATCTTTGGAGTAATGGAGTGTTGAGGATATCTACGAAATTGTCTGTACCCAATAGCGTGATACGATCCCAAGGAGACAAGTAATGGTATATACCTTCATGCCGTCATTTAAAGATGCTGAAGCGCTTAAAAAGCATCAGTTGGACGGACTGCGCTGGACGGTTGCGCATGCTTACCGGGGTTCTGAATTTTACCGCCAGAAGCTCGATGATGCCGGTGTTCAGACGAAAGATATTCGTTCTCTGGATGACATCCAAAAATTACCTTTTACCAGCGCCGATGATCTGCGCCAGGGGTATCCTTTTCCACTGCTTTCTGTTCCCGAATCCAAAGTGGTCAGAATACACGCATCATCCGGTACCACCGGCAAACGCAAAATCTTGGCCTACTCCCAGAAGGATATCGACGATTGGACCCATTTTTTTGCCCGCTGCTATCAAATAGCCGGTCTGAATTCAGAAGATCGGGTACAGATTGCCGTCGGTTACGGGGTTTGGACGGCAGGTGCCAGCTTCCAGCTGGGATGCGAAAGATTTGGTGCCATGGCGCTTCCGGTCGGTCCCGGCAACGTGGATATGCAATGCCAGTTTCTGGTGGATTTGCAGTCCACCGTCATGTGCTGCACCGCATCGATGGGTTTATTGATGGCTGAAGAAGTCAACCGCCGGGGCCTGAAAAATAAAATTGCTTTACAGAAAATGATATTTGGTTCCGAACGCAGCAGCGATGCCATGCGAGCGCACATTAAGGACCTGCTGGGTCTGGCGGATATGTTTGATATTACCGGTATGACGGAGCTATACGGACCCGGCACCGGGCTGGACTGTCCTCAGCATGAAGGCATTCATTATTGGGCGGACTTCTATATACTTGAAATTCTGGATCCCATATCTCTGGAACCGGTTGCTCCCGGTGAGATTGGTGAAATGGTCGTGACAACCCTGTGCAAGGAAGCCGCCCCGCTGATCCGTTACCGCACCCGTGATCTGACCCGCCTGATCGATCATCCGTGCTCCTGCGGCAGTGTTTTGCCGATGCACGACCGAATTTTAGGGCGTTCGGACGATATGATTATTTTCCGGGCGGTCAATATCTATCCCGGTCAAGTCGATGAAGTGCTTTCGACCCTTGCAGATGCCGGTTGCGAATACCAGGTGCATCTGGACCGCAAAGAAGACGGTAAGGACTATATGCGCATTAAACTCGAATGCAATGAAGATTTTAAGCCAGCTCGCATGCCTGAACTGGCTCAAAAGGTCAGCGCCAAAATAAAAAATAAAATTATGGTCAGCGCTGGGGTCGAAGTGGTACCTTATGGCTCGCTGCCCAGATCAGAAAGGAAGTCTAAGCGGTTTTTCGACAATCGCCCTGATTAGTGACACCCTAAAATGGCTATTTTTCGTAATCTCTTTGTCAGACGCAGATTTTAATCCTCGACATACGCTTAAGTATGCCTCGAATAAAAATCTGCGTATTCCGCGACCTTGCGAAAACTATCCTATTTTATGATGTCACTAATATACTTATTTTCCATTTATAATTTATGCAAATACCGTTACATAGATCTAATAATTAATCTAAAAGTTTCAAATGAAAAGGAGGAATTTGAGATGCTAAAAAAAGCCTTTATACCCTATGGAGGATACTACAGCTCGCCTTTTTCCCGCTGGCAGGGGACCCTGGCAAACGAGAATTCGATTACGCTGGGTGCAGCCACTGCCAAGCGCTGGATTGAAGATAAAAGCTGGGATCCCAAAATATTTGATTATACTTTTTTAGGCATCAGCGTTCACCAGCCGCATGCGTTTTATGGCGGCCCGTGGTCGGCCGCGCTTACGGGAGCCGAAGGCGTACCGGGCTTGTTGGTCAGCCAGGCTTGCTCGACATCCACCGTAGCGGTTTACCTGGCAAGCGTGGGCGTTGAAACCGGTCTTTACCAGACTCCGTTTTGTCTGATGACCGATCGCTGCTCAAATGGTCCGCATTCCGTCTGGCCGAATCCGATGGGACCCGGCGGACAGGTGACATCAGAAGACTGGGTAATGGATAACTTCAATAAGGACCCCTGGGCCGGACAGGCAATGATCAAAACAGCCGAAAACGTGGCCGCCGAGGCCGGCATTAATCGGGAGCAGTGTGATGCGGTCGCCCTGCGCCGCTATGAGCAATATACAGATGCATTAGCGGATGATCGCGCTTTTCAAAAACGATACATGTTTCCGGTGGAAGTAAAAGTGTCCAGGAAGAAAACGATTATGTTTGACGCCGACGAAGGTATCATGGAAACCACCGCCGAAGGGTTGGCTAAATTAAGACCGGTACTGCCTGATGGCGTTCACACTTTCGGCGCCCAGACCCATCCAGCTGACGGCAATTGCGGCATCACCGTAACCACCCAGGATAAGGCCAAGGAGCTCAGTGCCGATTCAAAAATAGAGATCCAGGTAATTTCTTACGGGTATGCACGTGTCAAACCGGCTTTTATGGCTGCAGCCGTATTTCCGGCCGTCCAGATGGCCCTGGAAAAAGCCAACATCGACGCTAAGGATGTCAGCGTCATCAAGACGCATAATCCCTTTGCAGCCAACGATATCCACCTGGCCAACAATCTGGGAGTGGATGTCGACAAGATGAACAACTATGGATCTTCTCTGATTTTCGGCCATCCGCAGGGGCCCACCGGTGGGCGTCTGATCATTGAAGGCATCGAAGAAACGGCCATGAAAGGCGGCGGCTACATGCTGTTTGCGGGGTGCGCAGCCGGTGATACAGCAGCCGCTATCGTGCTCAAGGTTGGATAAAAAACGCGTTACGCGTTACGGGTTGCGAGTTACGGGTTACGGGTTGCCCTTCGACTTCGCTCAGGGTACCACGTTGCGGGGTCATTTTAGATTTTAAATATTAAAATTATTTGTATTATTTTTAGATTGTTATAGAGGATTCTTTATGAAACAGTTCACGTATTTAACGCCTAAAACGCTGGATGAGGCCATTTCTTTACATGTGTCTCACGGCGAACGCGCAAAGTATATTGCCGGGGGTACGGATGTGCTGGTGAAGGTCAAAGAAGGCAAATTGGCTCCCGATTATCTGATTTCATTGAAACACATTATTGGCCAGGATCGACCTTTTTTAAATCAAGAAACCGGCGAGTTATATATCGGTGCTTTTTGTACGCATGGATCCATTGAAGAATCACCCCTGATTCAGCATCACTACCCGATCATTCATGATGCTGTCAAAAATATCGGTTCCGTGCAGATTCGTAATGTCGCCACGATCGGCGGTAATCTGGTTAATGCCGTGCCCTCAGCTGATGGCGCCATCCCGCTGATTGCTCTGGATGCCAAAGCCAACATCTATGGCACCAAAGGGCAACGCTCGATGGAGCTGAAGCGCTTTTTTCAGGGTCCGGGGCAGTGCGATCTCGAAGCCGGTGAAATTCTGACTGAAATTGTCATTCCGGCGCCGCTGCCTCGCACGGGCAGTGCGTACATAAAACACGGCCGGCGCGAAGCCATGGAGCTGCCCATGCTGGGAGTAGGCGTTTTGTTGAGCCTTGAAAAAGATATGCTCACCTGCGCCAAAGCCAGAATTTGTTTGGGGGTGGCGGCCCCAACGCCGTTCCGGGCACTGCAAGCCGAAAAGCACCTGGAAGGCAGAACCCTGCATGAAAGCAACCTAAGCGAGGCCGGGCGAATTGCCGGGCAGGAATCAAAAGTTCGCGATAGCATTCGCGGTGTGGCCTGGTACCGGCGGGAAATGGTGGGCGTCCTGGTCAAACGCATGGGGCTCAAAGCACTTGAGCGAGCAAAAGAATCCCAAAAGTAAGTGCTGAGGACTGAACTTGGGGTGGAGGAGTTGACGGTCGGAAAACCATTTTTGCGGGAGGCGATATTAATCACTGTTTTGCATGCGGTCCCATATTTGGAATTAATCATCTCCGACGGAGTATTCATGACATAGTTCAGCTAATCCCAAATATGAAACCGCAGCTGACACCTGAGCACACAAACAAGATATCGCTTCCCGCAAAAACGCATTTCCTCATGATGGGATGCATTCAGCAGGCATGAAATTGTTATCATGCACACCTGGCAAGGAGAAATTTATTAAGAATATTTTACAATATTTTTAAATAAAAATCGGAGATTTTTATCATGGCAAGGGAAATATCATTTACGTTTAACGGGAATCCAATGATAATGAGGATTGAAGATCATTGGACCCTGTTGCACCTGATCCGGGAGGAACTGGGTTATACCGGAACCAAGGAAGGTTGCGGCAGTGGTGAATGCGGGGCCTGTACGGTCATTGTAGATGACAAAGCCGTCAATTCTTGTTTGTATCTGGCCGCTGAAATTGAGGGTAAGCAGTTAACCACCATCGAAGGTCTGGCCGCCGCAGATGGAACCCTGCATCCCATTCAGAAATCTTTTGTAGACAACGGCGGTATCCAGTGCGGCTTTTGTTCGCCGGGAATGATTCTTTCTGCCAAAGCCCTGTTGGACAAGACGCCCGGCGCCTCTGAAGAAGAGATCAAGGAAGCCATTGCCGGCAACCTTTGCCGCTGCACCGGCTACGTGCAAATCATCGATTCGATTAAAGCAGTCCGCGGAGGGGAAGACGAGCCGCATGTGGTGGCCTTCAGATCAGAAGAAGGGGAGCGCGGAGAATAAAACGCGCTTACAAAATTAAAAGTTAGTGAATTTTCTTGATCAATTCGCTGCATGAATCATCAGCGACTAGATTGTGCAAACTCATACATAAAGGGGCGTAACGAAAGAACAGCGATCAAATAAGAAATAATCGTTTAGTTAAAATCAATAACGTTCACCCAAACCGCTTCGGATGCGCTACCTGTTCTTTCGTAACGCACCCTAATGCATTCAGACAGTGCACAACGTCGCTGCTGATAATTCATTTCGCGAATTTAATGATTTTGCTGCTGGCAAATAGTATGATGGATAGCAACTTAGGTAACGAAATGCTTTTGTGTTAAAACAAGCAAAGAACTGCCAACTGCCAGTGGCCAGTAGCCAGAGGCTGATTGTTTTACAATGGTTCAGCCAAAATAACCAACACGGTTTTTAAAAACGGTTTCATATCAAGGAGTGTAACTGATGCAGAATTTGTGTTCGGTAGGCAAGAGAGTACCCAAGCTGGATGCGGTCGATAAGGCAACCGGTCGGGTTCAATATATTCAGGATTTAAAAGTGCCGGGGATGTTGTATGGCAAAATTTTATACAGCAAATATGCCCATGCCAAGATTGTCAAAATTGACACAGCCAGGGCGCGTGAAATGCCGGGTGTGCTGGCCGTCTTAACCGGTGATGATATCCCCGATATCCGCATGGGGGTCTATAAGGATAATCGCCCGCTAAAAAAGGAAAAGGTGTGCTCATTCCGCGATGAGGTTGCTGCGGTAGCGGCCATTTCAGCGGATATCGCCGAAGCGGCATTGAATCACATCGAGGTCACCTATGAAGCCTTACCGGCGATTTTCGATCCGGAAGCGGCTTTGCAGGAGGGGGCACCGCTGATCCACGAAGCCCACAAAACCAATGTCTTGAAAATGCCCTGGAAGCTGCACTATGGTGATGTGGAAGCCGCTAAGAAAGAAGCGGCATTTGTGGTAGAAGACCGTTTCACGACCACCTGGGTGACCCATTGCTGCATGGGCACCAGCGGGGCGATTGCCGAGTTCGATCCGGCCAATAACCTGACGATCCATACCAACACCCAGATTCCGTCTCTGGCCCAGAAGGATTTTCTGGATGCTCTCAAGGCAATGGGACTTAACGACCGCCGGGTTCGGGTGGTCAAACCTTGCATTGGCGGCGGATTCGGCAGCAAACTCGACACCTATGCCTATGAGTATATTGCCATTTTGCTGGCGTTTCACACCCGCCGGCCGGTCAAAATCGAGTTTGATCGCACCGAGGAGTTTATTGCCACCTCCACCCGCCAGCCCACCATTACGCACATATCCCAGGGTTGCGATCAAAACGGGAACTTGCTTTTCCGAGATATATCGATGGTCCTCGATAATGGCGCCTATACCTCCTGGGGGGCGACGACGCCTTCGGTAATGATGATGCCGATTACCACCCTGTACCGGGTGCCCAACGTGCGTTATGAGGCCAAATGTGTTTACACCAACAACACCTATGCCCAGGCCATGCGCGGCTATGGCAACCCGCAGGCCACCTATGCCATTGAAAGCACAATCGACATGCTGGCCGAGGCTGCCGGCATCGATACGGTTGAATTTCGCCGCATCAATGCCAATCAAAGCGGAGATGAGTCCACCCAGGGGCTGAAGATTACCACCTGCGGCCTGACCGAATGCATGCAGGCCGTCCAGGAAAAACTGGGATGGGAGCGGCCCAAGCAGACAGGTGAGGGCATCGGGATGGCCTCTTTGATCCATGTGGGTGGCGGTGCGCGTGTATATAAATCTGACGGTTGCGGCACAATAATCAAGATGGATGATTTCGGTAAAATCGACCTTTTCACCGGAGCCACGGATATGGGGCAGGGCTCTGATACTGTTGTTGCCCAAATCGTTGCCGAAGAGCTCGGTCTTGAAGTGGATGACATCCACGTAATCCACACCGACACCGATGTCTGCCCATGGGATGTGGGCTCGCACGCCAGCCGGACCACCTTTATCGCCGGAAACGCAGCGCTTGGCGCCGCCCGTAAGATCAAGACCCGCATTCTGGAGATGGGGGCCAAGCTGCTGGAGTCACCGCTGGAAAAATTAAGCCTTCAGGGTCGACATATCGTCCATCAGGATGACCCTGCGAAAAAAATGCCCATCGGAAAGGTTCTGCGCAAAGCCCATTTTAGCCACGGCGGTCAGATGCTAATGGCAGAGCATTTCTATGATCCGGCCAATGAAAACATGGGCAAGGACTTCCGCGGCAATATGTCGATGACGTATACCTTCGGCACGCACGGGGTGCGCGTTAAAGTGGATGAAGAAACCGGTAAGGTAAAGATATTGCAATACGTTGCCGCTCACGATGTCGGAAAAGCGATTAATCCGCTGCTGCTTGAAGGGCAGGTTTACGGCGGCGTTATGATGGGGGTCGGCTACGCCCTGACCGAACAGGTCATATCTGAAAAAGGTCAGAATATGAACCCGAATTTCAGGGATTACAAGATCTTGACGGCCAAAGATGTGGTGCCGATCAAAGCACCGGTGCTGGAAACCTATGATAAAGACGGACCATTTGGTGCCAAAGGTATCGGTGAGCCAGGCTGCGTGCCGACCGCACCGGCGATTGCCAATGCCATTTACGATGCCGTCGGTGTGCGTATTAAAGAATTGCCGATTACACCCGAGAAAGTTCTGGCGGCAATCAGAGAGAAAAAAGGTCTGGACCTGTGCGGTCAGGAGGTAGACGACGATGATGCCGGTGAATGCATCATTGAAGAATAGGGGACCGATTGACAGCAAACGAATATATATCTTAACCCCAAAAAAGGAGGCTTCAAATGAAAAAAATCGGATGGTTTCTAATTGGGATTTTTACCGCAACCCTGTTGTCGGCGTTTATGGCACCCATGCCGTCTGTCGCCGAAACGGTAAAGCTGAATTACGCCAATTTTCCACCGGCTCCCACGTTTCCGTGCGTTCAGATGGAGCGCTGGAAAACCGAAGTCGAAAAGCGCACCAACGGTAAGGTGCTGGTCAACACTTTCCCCGGCGGGACATTGCTCGGCGCCAAAAACATGATGGATGGCGTCATCGCGGGTCAGGCCGATATCGGCTGTCTGAGCATGGCCTATCAACCGGGGCGCTTTGTCGTCACCAACGCAAGCAGCCTGCCTCTGGGGATACCGAACGCCACTGTCGGCAGTCTGGTTTTGTGGGATTTGTATCAAAAATATCAACCAGAAGAGTTCGCCAAGGTTAAAGTGTTAACCATGTTTACCACTGCTCCCACCAATATCATGTCCAAAGTTCCGGTTCGGACATTGGACGACATTAAAGGTCTGGACCTGAGGGCCTCAGGTGGGGCCGCCAAGATTCTGGCTGCCTGGGGAGCAAATCCGGTGGGTATGCCGATGCCGGCGACCGTGGAAGCCCTGCAAAAAGGCGTCGTCAAGGGACTGTACTCTTCTCTTGAAGTTATGAAGGATTTTAAATTTGCTGAAACCTGCAAGTATGTGACCGTGACAGACACCGTCATCTATCCGTTTGCGGTTGTCATGAACATGGACAAATGGAATTCGCTGCCAAAGGATGTTCAAAAGGTCATGGACGATCTGCGGGTTGAGCAGGCCCAATGGACCGGCAATTATATGGACAATCACGTGAAAACGGCTATCGAGTGGTCAAAAACCAATCAGGGCGTTGAATTCATACAGTTATCTAAAGAAGAGAAGGCCAACTGGGACGCCAAGCTAGATTTTATGGCGACCAAATGGATCGGCGATACCAGCGCCAAAGGAATACCCGCTCAAGCGATCGTCGATGATCTCAAACGTATGATCGCTGAAAAATCCAAATAGCCTTACGCTGTGTTCCAACGCATTCCGAGGCGTCAATTAAATCGGAAGCGCGCGCGAGGCGACGTAGAAACAAGCACCAGAAAGCCGAACTGTTTTCTGGCAACCACTGCAAAGGGAGCGGATTGCGGTTTTGACAGGCTGTAATCCGTTCCTGTGTCTGCCATACTTGTGTGCGGTTTGGCGCCCGGACATTCATATGGGGTATCGGATGAAATTCATAGAGAAGATAAGCCACATATTGAGTCGATTCATGATTATTTTGGCCGGAATTTTTCTGGCGGCCATGATCCTGATGACCTGTTTGAATATCTTCTCAAGGCTTTTCTGGAGCCCTGTCAAAGGGACCTATGAATTGATGGGCTATTTTGGGGCCATGGTAACCGCATTGGCTCTGGGCTACACCCAGCTTAAAAAAGCACACATTGCCGTTGATGTTCTGGTCGGTCAGTTCTCTCAAAAAACACAATTGATTCTACAGGGATTTAACTGTCTCGTCTGCATGGTCTTTTTTTCAATCGCCGGCTGGCAAATTAACAAATTGGCAAGAACGCTCTGGCAGACCGGCGAGGTGACAGAGACGCTTCGAATCATTTACTACCCGTTTACCTACGGTGTGGCTCTGGGCTGTTGTTTACTGGCGTTGGTTTTGCTGATTGAATTTTTAAAATTGATCTTTGCTTCCAAAGGCGCTCACTAAATGGAACTTTCCATCGTCGGCATTATCGGAATCTTAATCTTATTGGTGGTTCTGTTTGTTTTTGGTATGCCGGTGGGTTTCGCCATGGCTGTGGTGGGCTTTTGCGGCTTTGCTTATGTTGTGTCATTTAATGCTGCGGTGAACATGGTTGCTGCGGATCTATGGAGCACATTTTCCAAATACGGTCTAACGGTAATTCCGCTGTTTATTTTAATGGGATATCTGGCTTTTAACGCCGGCATTGCAGAGAGGCTTTACGATGCAGCTTATAAATGGATGGGGCATTGGCGCGGGGGGCTTGCAATCGCCACTATCGGCGCCGATGAGTTATTTGCTGCCATTTGCGGCTCCAATACGGCGACAGCCGCAACCATGGGCGCAGTCGCTTTGCCGCAGATGGAAAAATATGATTATGATACGCGCTTGAGCAGCGGTACGGTGGTCACCGGTGGAACGCTGGGTACCGTCATGCCGCCCAGTGTCGTACTTATCATTATCGGGCTTCAAACCGAACAATCCATCGTCGAGCTATTTTTAGCCGGGATACTACCGGCTATTGTCTTGGGGTTGATGTTTGTGATCACCATTTTTTTGCTGTGCCGCATTTATCCGACGTTTGGTCCGGCGGGGCCCAAAACCCCTTTCACAGAAAAACTGAAATCGCTGCTGGGTGTCATCGAAGCCATCACCATATTTGTGTTGGTCATCGGCGGTTTGTACATTGGTTTCTTTACACCAACCGAAGCCGGTGCTGTCGGTGTTTTTTTCACGTTTATCGTATCGATTCTGGCCGGCAGGCTAACCTGGAAGGGCCTCATTCATTCCTTTGAAAATACACTTCGAATATCATGTATGGTTTTTATGCTGGTGACGGGCGCCATCATTTTTGGCCGCTTTTTAGCTGTCACCCGTTTACCCTTCGTTATTGCGGATTTTGCTGCCGGCTTACCGGTGTCACCTTATGCCATTCTGGCCATTGTTTTGCTGATTTATTTGATCGGTGGCTGCTTTATGGATTCATTGGGGTTTTTGGTTTTAACCATCCCCATTTTCTTTCCGCTGGGCGTGGCATTAAATTTTAATCCAATCTGGTACTCAATTCTGCTGACCATGGTCACGACCATGGGTGCCATCACACCTCCGGTAGGGGTCAATATTTACGTGGTCAAGGCATTAGCACCCGATATCAAACTGGCAACAATATTTAAAAGTGTCAGTTTTTTCCTGATCGCTTGCGTCATCAGCATTATTGTTTTGATCCTTTTTCCGCAACTGGCCCTGATAATTCCTAGTTTGTTACATTAAATAAAATATATAAATATTTAATATATATTGGTTTTAATTTATAAGTATAAAACAATTTTCAGACGAGTTTTTTAATTTTTTCCAGATCTGCCGGTCTGTCAACATCCAAAAAAAAGTGAGGGTTTTGAATCCGGGCTTTCTGCACCTGCTCCGGATTTACCCCGATGATCCGGCGGGCACCGATATCACCGCTGATTTGCATAATTTGCGGATAAAAATGGCTGCTTAAAATACACGGGTTGCCCATTTTGCCTGCGAACGTGGGAACGCAAATATTTTTATGCGAAGACCAAAACTGTGCCAGCAGGAAATTCAGTGTGGCGTCATCGACCAGAGGCTGGTCGGCCAACAGAAACATCACAGCCGGATACGTATCTCTGGCACATGACAACCCGATCTGCAAGGAGCCGCTTTGACCGTCTTTATAGTGTGGGTTGATTTCTACTTGAAGCTTTGGATGGTCTAGTTTTTTGCCGAGCACCTGCTGAATTTTTTGATGGGCATGGCCCAAAACGAGAACGACGCGGGTGAGTTTTGAACTTAGGGCCGCATCCAACACCCACTCGATCAGGTACCGGTCTTTAAGGCGCAAAAGTTGTTTGGGGTGGCCGAATCGTTTCGATTCTCCAGCCGCCAGGATAATGCCGGCTGTTGGAATTTTCTGTGTCATGCTATTGTCCAACTTTTATCAGAAAAGCCTTTTAAAGGCATATCGGGAGCGTTTAAGAAAATGCCAAAATTATACAGGTTGAGCCCGTTGACTGCCGCAGGTGCACGTGAAACGGGATTAGCCCGTTTACCAGTTAAGTAAAGAAAAATCGATACGATTCATTCTGCTTCGCAGACTTACTGTTTGTTGGTAGCTACTTAACACACGCTAACAGCGTTTACGATACAAGACTTTGAGGCGTACTTATTTTTAATTTGCCACCTTTAGCATTCTTAAACGAATGGATCAGGGATGCACACGAACCTTGCAAAATATCTTGCCCCGACATCGATTATTGATGCTGACTCAAAGATAATTATTGATTATGCGATGTCAGCTATTGAAGGTGCCAATGATGATCCAATCAGCAAGGGCGTTAAATTGTATTATGCCGTACGGGATGCGATCTGGTATGATCCGTATGTCCCGTTTTATCAGCCGCAGCACTATCAATCCAGTCAGGTTTTGAAAAACGGCCGGGCTTTTTGTATTGGCAAATCCGGCCTGTTGTGCGCTCTGGGTCGCGCTTGCCGAATACCGGCCCGGGTAGGATTTGCTGATGTTCGCAATCATCTGGCCACCCGGCAGCTACTTGATTATTTAGGGTCCGATATCTTTGCCTTTCACGGATTTACCGAATTTTACCTGGAAGGCCGCTGGGTGAAAGCGACCCCGGCCTTCAACAAAGAGCTTTGTCGCAAAGCCAAGGTGACACCGCTGGAATTCAACGGTCGAGAAGATTCCATATTTCAACCCTATAATGAAGACAAAAAAATGTTCATGGAATACGTAAACGACCATGGAACCTTTGCCGACATACCGGTGGATCGTATACTCGATTCCTGGAAAGCGGTCTATGGTTTGAAACGCGTCCGGCATTGGATCGAATCGTTTGAAAGATCCGGAGGAAAACACAATCGTAATTTGGAAAATGAAGATTGGATCAAATAATAGCGATGGCGTAGCAAATTCATTTTTTGAAGTAAAAGTCATCACTGTCAATTAACACCTGAAACCTGCTTGTCCTCCGAAGCCGCTGAGGCAAAGGAGGGACACCCGAAACCTGTTATGATAGCCGACATGACGGAACCCAACGCACAGCCCGGAAATCATAAATTGAAAAATCTGGTAGTGGTGATCAAAGGGGCAGGGGAGATGGCCAGTGCGGTGGCCTGGCGCATCTATATGGCCCAAATTCGTCGGATTCTGATGCTAGAAATATCCGCGCCGCTGGCTGTCAGGCGCAGGGTTTCATTTTGTGAAGCCCTGTATGAAGGTCACCAAACCGTTGAAGGTGTCGTCGCCAGGAAGGTGGATAGCCCCAAAGATGTGGCGGCTTGCTGGAAGAAGGGAAATATTGCGGTATGTATTGATCCAGAGTGGACGCTGTCGGCCAGATTTAAGCCCGATGTGGTCATAGATGCCATCCTGGCCAAAAATAACCTGGGTACCCGTATGGATGAGGCAGCGCTGGTCATCGGTCTGGGACCCGGTTTTGTAGCCGGGCAGGATTGTCATATGGTCGTCGAAACGAATCGCGGTCATCATTTAGGCAGAATTATAACAGACGGTCGTGCCGAACCCAACACAGGGATACCGGGCACTATTAAAGGCTATGCGCGGGAAAGGGTGCTGCGAGCCCCCGGTGAAGGTGAGTTTACGGCTGCACGATCTATTGGTGATACGGTCAAAAAAGGAGAGACCATTGGAACGGTGGCCGCAGATCCCGTTCGGGCGCATATCGATGGCGTGCTGCGCGGGTTGATTCGAAGCCCTGCGAAGGTGCAGGCGGGAGTGAAAATCGGTGATATCGATCCCAGGGGGGATGCCCGATTTTGCCATACGATTTCAGATAAGGCCCGGGCCATTTCCGGATCGGTGCTGGAAGTCATTTTACGCGTTTTTAATTAATTACAGAGGACAGAATTCAGAGGACAGAAGACAGATGGGAATACATAGCATGGATAGCGCCCTTTCTGATCTCTGTTATCTGACATCTGTCTTCTGATAACCGACACCTGAACACTGACACCTGGAGTCGAGTTGAATCACGAAACTCACAACCTGGAACACAAGCCCAACAATGACTTCATTGCGGCATAGCTTAAATCTGAGAAGGGGCGGCGTCATCAGCCTGGTGGGTGCCGGCGGTAAAACAGCTTTGATGTTTCGGCTGGCCCGTGAGCTGGCTGGACAAGGCGACCGCGTCCTGACAACGAGCACAACTAAGATACGCTTGCCAATGCAGCGGCAATCATCGATTGTGCTGCAATCCGAATCCGTTGATACTTTATTACGCCAGGCCCGGGTTCTGCTCAGGCGCCACCGGCATATAACGGCTGGCCGGCGAATTGTGCATTTTCAAAACAAACTAAATGGATTTAACCCGGGGACCATCGACCGCATCTGGCAGTCCGGCATCTTTCGCTGGATTATAGTGGAAGCGGACGGGGCCGCCGGAAGACCGCTCAAGGCGCCGGCCGCAAACGAGCCGGTGATTCCAGACAGCACCCGCTGGTTGATCGCCACAGTGGGTTTGTCGGTGGTCGGAAAACCGTTGAGCCCCAAATGGGTTTTTCGCCCGCAAATTGTCTCTGAATTAACCGGGCTGAGATCAGGTGCAGCGATCAGCGTTTCGGCCATTGCCAAATTGTGTCTGGACCAAAACGGATTGTTGAAAAACACTCCCGAGCAGGCCCGTCGGTTTATATTTCTCAATCAGGCCGATCTTCCAGGCAGCCGGGCCGCCGGCGAACAGATCACCCGGCTATTGACACGGTATGCGCGCAAAAGTTTTAATGGCGTTCTCATCGGTCAGACTTTATATGAACCAATAGTTGAAAAATATAACACAATTAACCGAATATAATTTAAATACTATCAATTGATCTATCCAAAATAATGCGGGCCAATATGATCTCATAACACCCTGCGGGCCCGTTTAAAACGGTTTGAGATGCGTAAACATATTGAGGCCTCTGAAAAGGGCCAAACTGAATATAAACTTACCGATGCCTTCCTCAAAACGATCGGCCCGATTCTGGTTATTACATCAATTTTTTTCCTAAATTTTACCTCACGAATTACCCCGGCGCCACTGGCACCCCGTATTGAAACGGACCTCCAATTGAGCCATGCCGATACCGGGACTCTTTTTTTATTTATATCCATCGGCTATTTTGTGACCCTGATTGGATCAGGATTCGTCTCGTCGCGCTTAAATCATAAACGTACGATTGCTGTCTCCAACACGGCTCTTGGTTTTGCCCTGATCGTTACCGCCTTTTGCAGCGGTCTGTGGACGATGCGTTTGGGCTTGTTTATGGTCGGGATGGCAGCCGGATTGTATTTGCCTTCGGCTATCGCGACGCTGACATCTTTGGTACCTTCGCAACACTGGGGTAAAGCCATTGCCATTCATGAGCTTGCCCCCAATCTCAGTTTCATTGCAGCGCCCCTGATCAGTGAAGGGGTTTTGGTCTGGTTTTCCTGGCGAGAGGTCTTTTTACTGATGGGTACCATGGCATTAATCATGAGTCCGATTTTCATGCGCTACAGTCGCGGTGGTGATTTTAAAGGCGAGGCGCCCGGCTTTGGCGCATTGGGTCAACTGTCCGGCAATTTATCCTTCTGGCTGATGGTGCTGCTTTTTAGCCTGGGTGTGATCAGCACCCTTGGTATTTACACTATGCTGCCGCTTTACCTGGTTTCCGAGCATGGCATTGATCGTAATCTGGCCAATACCCTGATTGCGCTTTCCAGGGTACCCGCCGTCTTAATGGCATTTGCGGCCGGATGGGCAACGGATCGAATTGGACCCCGTCGAACACTTATATTTGTTTTCATTATTACCGGAATAATGACATTTCTGTTGGGCATGGCCCCAAGTTCGGTTATTCGCTATATCGTTTTCTTACAGCCGCTGATTGCCGTTTGCTTTTTCCCGGCCGGTTTCGCTGCCATGTCGTTAATCGCGGCACCCCGCTTGCGAAACATTGCGGTATCGCTGATTGTGCCGCTGGCCTTTGTGGTCGGCGGTGGCCTGGCACCTATTTTTATCGGCTATATTGGCGATCGGCACAGTTTTGCTATGGGCATCATGATTTGCGGCGGCTTGATTGCAATGGGCTCTTTTTATGCCGGTTTGCTTAAATTCCACAAACAGTAAGAATGGAAGGATGCACTCATGAACCTTGAGATCTTTGATCAAATGAGCAAAAAGGATTTGAAGAACTACATCCAATTTTTACTGTGGCACTACCGGGTCATTGATGCATTCTGGTACCTGAACATAAGCGCGCAGTTTGATGAATCTACAGCAGATCGCTTAAACGAACAGGTATGGGGAAAAG
>JAHEIW010000387.1 GCA_024639185.1 Deltaproteobacteria bacterium
GGCAATTTAAATTTTTGTCATTTTAGGCACTTGTAAATAATATTGTAGAAGTAATGTCTATTTTGTATTTTCCAGATGCCAAGGAGTAGCCAGATGAGCATTGTTGAATGTCAGGAGGTCAGCAAAATTTACAAGCAGGGTCAGTTGACGGTTCAAGCCTTACAGCAGATCAGTCTGCAGATCGCCAAAGGAGAATTCCTGGCCGTGGCCGGCCCCTCCGGATCCGGTAAAACGACTCTGCTAAATTTGATCGGCGGTCTAGACCGTTTTGATTCCGGTCATATTATCGTCGATGCCGTAGCCATTGAGAACATGTCCCAATCCCGGCTGGCCCATTTGCGGCTGCATAAAATCGGATTTGTGTTTCAGGCTTACAATCTGATCCCGGTGTTGTCGGCCATCGAAAACGTCGAGTATGTCATGCTGCTCCAGGGGTTGCCGGTATCGACCCGCAGACCCAAAGCCAGAGCCATACTCGATGAGGTGGGACTGGCTGATAAATATGATCGGCGACCGGCAGAATTATCAGGGGGCCAGCAGCAACGGGTAGCCGTTGCCCGGGCCATTGTCTCTGATCCGGCAATCGTTTTGGCCGATGAACCCACTGCCAACCTGGATTCCAAAACCGGACAGGGATTGCTGGAAATGATGCAACAGATGAACGCCGAAAAAAAGATCACATTTATTTTTTCAACCCATGACCGCATGGTGATGCAATACGCACAACGACTGGTAAAATTGAAGGATGGCCGGTTGGTTGATGATCGAAAAAAATGATGATGATAACCGCAGATATATATTCGAGTGACCGTGCCCTCCTTAATCGGTTCGGTGCCGGGCCGTTCGTAGGCCGTTTTGGGCGATCAAAAGGAACTTTATCATTGCTGTGGGAGCGGCTTTCCGGCCGCGATGCGTCAATTCAGGCTTTTTAATTAATCGCGGCTGGAAAGCCGCTCCCACAATCGGAATTTACTTCAGAAAAGATCATCTTAGCGCTTTAAGCAGGCACGAAAATGTTTGGCGGGAGACATGCAGCTATCCAGTTTAATAAAAAATATTGCCTATATCTATTTGGTTGTATTCGTATTTATTGGATTCGATAGTTTTAACAGCCTTGTCAACCCCAACGAAAACCCCACCTTGCAACTTCCGACAACTGCGCAACATTCCTGGCTGGATCAAATCGACATGCACTGGGGCGGACGCCTTAAAGCCATTGGTTCGGCTACTTTTGCGCGCAACAATACGATCTTTGAGCCTGCCGGCACCGGGACTTTTTTGAATCTGGATACGGATCTGAGAATCAATAACGACACCTTCCTTGGCCATTGGGGACGTCTTGAAATCCAGTACGAGGCCATTCTGGAAGGCGGCAAAGCGCGCGAAAAAAGACAGGATTTAAAAGGCTTTTTCCCCAATTTTGAGGGAAGCTCACTGTTTGTTGGCGCACCTTTGAAAGATGATCGTCGCCTGATGGATTTAACGCACACAATCACCGAAAAAGACAGCTACGTTCTGGTTCAGCGTCTGGACCGTTTGAACCTGACCCTCAAGCCGGCCTGGGGGATCGTCCGTATCGGCCGTCAGGCCATCACCTGGGGCAACGGGCTGATATTCAATCCGATGGATTTGTTTAACCCTTTCCCGCCCGCCGATATTCAACGCGATTATAAAATCGGCGATGATATGGCTCTGGCTCAGTTTGCCCTGCCGGCCGACCTTGATCTGCAGCTGCTCTATGTGGTCAGACGCGACCCGGATACCAACAATGTGGAAGTCGACCGCAATTCGCTGGCCGGCCAACTGCATTTTGCATCCAGCACCACCGAGTTTGATATCATGGCCACCCGCCACTACGACGACTATGTACTGGGTATCGGCAGCTCGGGCATCTGGGGAGGGGCGGCCTGGCGCGCGGATATCACCGCAACCTTTTTAAACGACGGTCGGGGACAAAATACGCAAAATTACCTGTCGGGCGTTGCCAACCTGGACTACTCCTGGACCTGGGGGGATAAAAACTGGTACGGATTGCTCGAATACTATTACAACGGCCTGGGGGAAACGGATTACCCCGGCGCGCTTTCGAACCGCAATATTACCGAACGTCTGGCCCGCGGCGAATTATTTGTGCTCGCAAAACACTATTTGAGCGCTGAAATTCAGGTCGAACTACATCCGCTATTTAAGCTATTTTTTACCGGCATCAACAACCTGCATGACCCATCCGGCATCCTCCAGCCCCGGGCGATCTGGAATATGACCCAGAACCTGGAGATGCGCATCGGAGCCAACATATTTTACGGCGATAACGGTAACCCCGGTTCTGAATTCGGCGGGTTTATCATCCCTGGAACCGATATCCGCAGCCGCAGTCCCAACAATGCGTATCTGTGGTT
>JAHEIW010000139.1:0-3021 GCA_024639185.1 Deltaproteobacteria bacterium
ATAAAATAGGACGATTCAACCAAAGAGATCCTTAGCGGATCCCCGCGCGCATGCGGGTCAGGGTGAAAGACGGGGCAAGCATCTTGCTGCTGCCTTCATCAACTTTTATTTTGCTCTTGGCCCGCAGCGCTGGCTGTCGATATGCTTGTACATGACCTGGTGTGAATTGATATACAGGTACCCTTTGGATTTTGCCGGCCGGCGTTGGGCAGTCAGCTGTTGGATGTCATCGCCGAAAAAACTTTGCAAAATGCCTGAAAGCTGGTTTCGCAGTACCTGGTAGGAATAATGACGTGCGGCGATCACATAATTGTTTTTGACCATTTTTCCTCTGCGTTTCTCCGATCCCAGTATGTCCACTACATTTTGAACCGTTTGTTTGGATAGGAAGCCATCCATAACGACCAGATCAAATCCCAGGGGCTCAATGTCGCGCACAAAAGTGGCATAGCGATTGATCAGGATGGGCTTTTTAAAGTAAATGGCCTCTAAAAACGCGTTGCCGAATCCCTCGTACAGGCTCGGGTAGGTAATGAAATCAGCGTAAGGGTAAACATCCCACAGCGAATAGGCGGCGCTATTATTTCCGTTGTCAGACCACGGGTCGGACACCTGAATAGAGACCAGGCGTAAATCGACATCGTGTTCGCAGGCATATTCTTTCAACCATTCCGCATATTCTAAGCCTTCATCTCCGGCTTCATGGGATATGACCAGTTTATTTTGCGAATTTTTTAGTTCTTTAACCAGCTCTATCGCAAACTCGATTCCTTTGCGCTGTATAATGCGGGTGGGTTGTAAAATCACGCGATCATCGGCTTCCAGACCGATAGATTCTCGAAAAGCGCTTGTTCGTTTACGGCTGACTTTGGGCGGATTTTCAAAATCCAAAACATTGGGAATAATCGCAGAAGCAATACCGGTTCGCAACGCCAATTGCTCCCGGGCGGCTGAATTGATGACCACATGTCGAATATTATTCAGATTGGGCGGAAATGCCATTTGAATATAATCGCCGACGGCATTGACCGCAAAGCGGACGCGTTCCCAGTAAAAATCGTGGTGATGCGCAATGGTCGGCAGTTGGGTTTCTGCAACGGTTTCGGTAATGGCCAGACCCAGGGGTACATGCAACGGAATGGTCAGCGCATTTTCGGCGATGAGCACATCGATTTTGAATTGCTTGATAAATTCGTGAAGTTTAGATTTCAGGTGTGAGCGCAGGTCATGAATGGTCTGGGTAACCGGTTGTTTGCGCCCCTTTTGACCGAAGACCCGTTGATTGATCCACTGGTTTTGTTCGGTTTTAAAATGGGCTTCGGGAACATGAAAGCTATAATCCGGTTTGCGATCCAGGGCCCCGGCAAACCAAAAGCATTTGTGCCCGCTTTGCTGCAGCACGTCCGCCCATTTGCTGGATTCAAGAGAAACGCCATCCGTGCCGGCAAGCCGTGTCGATATAAATCCGATGTTCTTGTGCATAAGCTTAAAACCCGATCAATAATTTTCCGAAATCCGCATATAGGCCGGCTGTCGCCCCGGTCTGCATCAGCGCCGGACCTCTGCTGTTGATGAATTAGACAAATACAGATAATAATACCGCTTCAAACAGAAACAACCGCTCTGATATACATTTTTACTTTTTATTGTCCAGGCATGGGGATCGCAAGCAGCTCGTATGAGTGGCCGTGGCATCAGCCACTCGGGTATATTCTACCACGTTGTTCCGCGATATACAATATATTGCGGTATGTCAAGGATAAATACCGGATTTGTTGTGGTGGGTTGCGTTTAACGGACGTGGAACTGTTTTTCGCATTATACGATTACAATCGTTGGTCCAGGTGCGATACGCACGGCAACGGGTCTGGTTTTGGAAAGCCAGACAACTCCTGTCAGGAGCCAACTGCTTCGGTGTCATTGGTCGGCACAACGCTTTCCAGCAAACTGCCGACGACAGCACATTGCAGGCCAAAGGGCAAATAGCCGGCATAACCGAGCAGCGGCATCTCAAATACCGCATACCGGTGCACCATGGGGATGCTGTATTTCCATTTGGCCAGGCTGAAAATATTCCACATTTCCCAGAACAAACCACAGATAAGTGCCGCCAATGCAGCGGCGATCAGCGGCGTCCAGTTGCCCACCGTTAGATGGGACAACAGATGCCGCTCGCCCATCAGGATTTGAAGGCACACAATGATCAGTAGCGGTGACACCCACAGCAGTGGAAACAGGAAATTCGGCCATATGCCGATACCGGCCAGTCCGCCGGCTGACAGTGCCAGAATCATCGCGGCAATGCCTTTCGGATGGCGCAACTGCAGCGGCCTAAAATAGTTAAATCTGTGCCGCAGCCAGCGGGATGAGATTAAAATGTCGCGCAGGCCCAAAACCGCCGGCAACACCGTCGCAAAAGGCAGGGTAGCGTACCAGAAATATTCCGGCGCGCTAAATTCGGGCCCGACATAATACCAGTTTTGAACAAAACGGTTCAGATATTCGAAAAACCACCAGAAGACCGCACTGGTCGGAAACAGCATCAGAAAAAATAGCGGACGGCAAAGCAGCATGCAATGCCCGCTCTGCCGGTACCCCAAAGCGTTGATGACCACAATAAATGCAACCCACAGGGGCGTGAAGGTGTGCGGCTGGAACGCCGTAAACCAGCTGAAACGTGTCCAGGCCATGATCCAGGCGATCATTCCAAGCATCAGGCCGAGCCATCCCCATGCGGGAAATGGCCGTGCAGGCTGCCGGGTGATGGATACATTCTGGGGAGCCGGTCTAAAGCAACCCATAATAAACGGCAGCGCGCAGGCGGAAATCAGAAGACTGTAAATGACGAATGCCAGTGCGGAAAAAGGCGCATGGTGGACATAACGCGTCTGAGGTGGAAATTCCAGATAATCGATAACCGGGTAACCGGCGACCCATATCCCCAGCAGCGGCAAGCCCAGTAGCATGACCGTTAAAATCAGAAATTTGATCAATAAACGTATCATGCCGGACATGTCCATC
>JAHEIW010000139.1:3121-8792 GCA_024639185.1 Deltaproteobacteria bacterium
CCGGCCGGCACGAGCCTGTTGTTGGGTTCAAATCCGATGAAAATAAACACCCCGTCGGCCGTCAGGTCGCTTTTTTCGGCTGTCTGGGTGTTCTGCAAATCCACGGCTTGCACCCCGCTTTCATCTGCCTTGATTGCCGTCACGACAGTGTTCCACAGGATTTCGATTTTACATTCGGCTTTGACACGCTGCTGCAAAAGCGCACTGGCCCTTAACTCATCCCGCCTGTGGACCAGATATACCTGTTTGGCCAGTTTGGCCAGATAGAGGGATTCTTCTGCAGCCGTGTCACCGCCGCCGACCACCACAACGGTTTTGTCTCTGAAGAAAAAACCGTCGCAAACTGCACAATAAGAGACGCCCTTGCCGTAATTTTCTTCTTCACCGGGGATATCGAGTTTGCGCGGGCTGCCCCCGGTTGCCAGAATTACCGCGTGAGTTTTCAACTGATCGCCGCTGGCGAGCTTAACGGAGTGGATGTCAAGTCCGGGCACCAGGCCTACGACTTCTTGCGAAATAATCTCCAGTCCGTAAGATTGTGCATGCTGGTGAAATTTGACGCCCAGCTCGGAGCCACCGATATGCTCATCACCCGGCCAGTTTTCCACCGAATCGGAATTGTTCATCTGACCGCCGGGCACGCCCAGTTCGATAAGCACCGTTTTTAAAGCTGCACGCATGGCATAAATGCCGGCTGTCAGGCCTCCCGGACCTCCGCCGATGATGATCAAATCGTAGGTGTCATTAAGCGACATACAGCGCCTCCTTCATTTCTAACAAGCAATTTGTTGTATGCTCTTATCAACTGTTTAATATTTGTGAACAGACATCATACTATCTTCGTATTGATTTTCATGCAAGGTTTAGGTTGTACCAGGAGTTTGTCGCTCCCCCCAAGACTAAGATTTTATTCGTTTTGTTTTTTTGTAGGTGTCTTCGATTTGTTTGCTCAGGGCACGTGTCAGGGTCTGGGTGACCCGACCCGGGCGGCCATCACCAATCGAGGCGCGATCGACCTGAACCACCGGAACGATCATTTTGTTTGTTCCGGTAATAAATACTTCACCTGCTGATGTCAGTTCGTCCTGTCCCAGATCGCGGATATCGACGGGAAGTGTTTTTGCGGCCAGTTCCAAAACCGCCTTGCGGGTAATACCGCTCAAAATTCCTGTACCCGGTGTGGTCAGCTTGCCGTCGATCAGCGCAAAAATGTTGCTCGTTGTGCCTTCCAGGACGTGGCCCTTGTGATCAACATAAACGGCCTCAGTGGCGCCCTGCTCTTGTGCCTTTTTGAGGGCGATAGTGGCGGCTATGTAATCGATGCTTTTGGCGCCCGGTATACTTCTTTCAGAGAAAAAGGTAATAATCTTGACGCCATCGGTATACCACTTTTCTGGCAATACAGGCGCCTGCGTGACGAGTACCAGCAAACGTGGCTTGCCCTGGGGGGTGATAAAGTCCGTGCTCGAGCCCCCGGTGACCACAATTCTAATGTTGGACTCTTCAAAGGAATTGCGATGCAAGGTGTCAAGGACGATATCGATCAGCTTCCGGTGAGACCATGGCAGCTGGATGCCGATGCGGCCGGCGGAATCCTCGAGTCGCCGGATGTGCTCTTTGAGAAACAACGGCTGGCCGTTGAGCGTGCGTAACAGATCAAAAACACCGAATCCCCGCATAATCGCAAGGTCGTCAACCGGTATAACGGCTTCGGACGCGGCAACGAATTGACCATCGACATAATAGGTTTGCACCATTTGGACTCCCGGGCTGATGTTTGGGCAGCCATCGATTGACACAACAGAGATAAATATAAGATGTGTTGCCAGCGGTTACAACCCAAATTTGTTTGGGATATTCAGTCAAGTTGAGATGATATCATAGGCTTAAATCCCAATCCCATCATCACGTTGCCCTTTCGCCAATGCGATCAACCGATTGGCTAAATGCCAAAAGTGTTGCGGCGATGATGATGATTTTACAGGCGCATCTTTCTATGGTAAGCAACGGTCATCATTGTCAAAGAACTCTGATTTTTTCAAGACAACCCGGCTGAGCGGTTATGGTATTTTCACTCGAAGAATTTTATAAAACGTACGAAACCGAAACCACCGATATTGTCGTTAACCGCAGGAAATTCAACCTTCTGTTGCCCAAAGATCTGTTCCGTTTTATCAACCCGCATGATGTATTCCATGAGTTTCCGCTGTGGGCCAAAATCTGGCGCGCTTCGTGGGTGCTGTCAGTCTATCTGGCGGATATGCCGGTTGATGCCAACAAGCAGTTTTTAGAAGTTGGCGCTGGCGTCGGATTGGTCAGCATTGTCGCCGCTACTTTCGGGCACCGCATCACCTTGTCGGAATACAATCCGGATGCATTGAATTTTGCCCGGGCAAATGCACTCTGCAATAATTGTCCGCATCTTCCGGTCATGCATCTGGACTGGCTGCATCCTCAGCTCAATAAGAAATTTGATTGCATTGTCGGGTCTGAAGTCGCGTATAAAAAAACGTATCTGGATGCGCTGCTGCATCTCTTCAAATCCTACCTGAAGCCCGGCGGCGAAATTATTCTTGCCTGGGAAGTCAGAAAGAGCGGCCAGAATCTTTTTGAATTTTTTCAAACCGATTTCGACATCATGGTTATTAAGAAAACCCTGCGTTCAGAAACGACAGCCCACCAAATTATTTTGATGAAATTACGTCCTAAAAAATAAGATTTTGCCACCATCGATTTTGCCACCATCAATGATCTGCTGAATGACGAATGGTTCTTGTTTATCGACTTGTCCAGACGTTTGAAATTTGCCTTTTCAGGTAAAGTTGGTTATAGTTATAGACGAGAACATTCCACACCACAATGCCTTCAGGCGTTGTCGGCCGTGCACACAGATAAAATGCAATTTCGCAATTGAGCTGGCTTAAGCCGGTTTTATCATAATCTCATTACGACCGCGCTCGTCTTGCAATAAGCTGCAATGCGTTAACGCTTGGGCGGTTTTGCTTTTTCACAGTTTAGGACCGGCAGAAACCCGAATCGGGCGACACCGATATTTTTACGACAAGGAGAAAGGAAATGACTTTAAATCAATTTAACGGCAGTGAACGCAGGGCCTATGTTCGACTCAAAAAATCATTGCCGGTGCGTTTTAAAATTTCGGAAAATCAAACCAGCCAAACCTATACCGCAACGACCCAAAATATCAGCCAGGGCGGCCTGTGCATAGAGATTCAGCATGATCAAGAGACGCTCAAACAGGCTTTAGCCGGCGCTAACCATAAAATCGGTATCGATATCAATACCTTGATACCCCAACCGAATGAGGCCCATTCTGAGATGGTGCAATGGGTAAGGGGGCGCGTGGATTGGGCCCGTGAATTGAAACAGCCCCACCAATCATTGCTGTTGGGCCTTGAGTTTGAAAATTTACCGGAAATGGCGCGTAAGCGGATCCGCGACTATTTGTTAGATCAATTTTTACATTTGTACCCGCAGCAACAGTAGACGGTGAAAACCAAATAAAAAGAGAGACGCCTGTTTTTAAAATTACGGCCGTCTCTCTTGGGTTTCAAGATGTTATTGATTTTTGGGGTTGTGATGGTCTCGACGATAGTCGCTCAGGCTGTGCCCGTCTTGCTGTTTAAATCGATTTTCCTCACCGGCGTTGTTCCGTCCCAGAAAGTGATTCTGCCAATCAGCCACAGTTACCGGCCTGCCATCGTGCGCCAACATTGCAGCGTATGCTAAACGTGTCATTTGAAGGTGAGCCAGCATTTGTCATCGCTTTCGCAACCGATGGGTTTCCCCGGGATGGTGCCCACGTACGGGTTATTCAATCTTATCGACCAGGCCCCAATCCAGAGCTTTTTCCACGCTAAACCAGGTGGTCTTCTTTTCCAGCTCTTCCCACTTACCTTTATCTAATTTGGTATTCGCCGTCAATTTGCCGATGTAGCGCTCGCGCAAAAGACTCATCAATTCATTTTGAGAGCGGATATCCGATGCGGTCTCGCGTCCAGGCCACTTCCATAAAGCCGCTTCATGCACCATAAAAATGGTGCCGGGGGCTGCAAAGCGCTGGTTGCAAACCGCAAAAACCGGTACGGCGGCACTGGCAATGATACCGGATGCATGGGCGGTTATATGAAATCCCTTGCGGCGGGCGCGTTCAATTTGATCGGCCAGCGCCAGTCCCGAAAAAGCATCCCCACCGGGTGAATTAATAAACAAATTGACGTCCCGGATGTTGGTGTTGTTTTCCAAAACGCACAGGTCGTTCCACAGGCGGGTGACGTCCGATACCGACAGGCCGGAAAAAATCTTAACAAAGGCTTTGTTTTTGGAAATAAAAGACAGCTGTGAAAGGTGTCCTTCCTGATTTGGTACTTCCATTGATCGGTTGATCCGCTCATTACTAACGTCCTGGCTGACCTTTACATTGGTCGGATCAGCCGCCTGGACTTTGACCACAACTTCTTGCGGCCGGAGGGGCCCGCCGGCGGGCATTGTGGCACAACTCACTAATGACAGACCGAAAACAGCAACGAGAATCCATCTACTTAACATATCGAAACCTCCTATATTTATTGTTTTTTCATTGGTATGCTTATTGAAGCAAGATTTGTACCAAAAGCTGCTAGTTATTTGCAGCAGAAAATATGTGTTTGATATCGATAGGTTATCTGATCGCTGTTTTTCGGGCGGGATGATGTTTGCTAAGAAAAAATTTCCGGAGTCACGCTTTTGACATCTGGCAGTCAGCTCTGCCTGCCTTTTGCGGAATGCTGCTGCGTGTGGCGCTGCTGAATTGATACCAAAACGTTCCGATTTCGGTTTTGGGTAAAATTTGGGTTTTATCTTTCAAGTCTTTAAAAATTTTACCGATACTAATTCTACCCAATTGGTGTTCAATTCCGATAGGCATTAATGCAAAACCCGTTTCTGGTAGCGGGGAATCAACAGCGACCGGATACCGCGGTCACGCTGCGTTAGCACCGATATTCATCACATATAAAAGGAAACTTTGCGTGTCAGCACCCAGAAACCAACAACGATTTGGCGGATCCAAAACGGATATATGGGTCATTTCAGAAGGCCGCAACGCCCAACTTGATTTGAGTGAAATCGACGGTGAGAAAGTCGATGGGAGCGTGCGGGAATATCAAATATCCGACATCGGCTGCTATCTGTTAAATCCACAGCCTATTGAAATTGAAAAACGGCTCATCGGTTGCGAAATCCATGCCCCTCAGCGCACAATCACCAAAATCATTGAAAAATCAAAGCGACTCCTGCCCGGGCGTCTCCGCGGCGTGTGGAACAGCCATATGATCCCGCCGGAAGTGCTCGTATCCCATTGCAAGGTATGGATTCCGCCGCTCAAGGACAAAACGTTTCAAAGCCATTTATTTCACCTGTATGAGTCATTGCGTGCCTATGATCCTGTCAGCCGGCGTCTTTCGCAACTCGACCCCCGTAAGATTGCTCATTTTATCGGAATCTGTAAAGACCTTGGCGGGAACCTTACCTATTTGAAGCTTCAAGGCAGCATTGAAGAAAAATTAAGATACATGCAAAACTATATCTCCAAAAATGTGGGTGTGTTACTGCGAAGGGCGTATATTGGCGATGGTCTGTTTGAAATGCGCGCTTTTGATTTCAGTACATACCG
>JAHEIW010000388.1 GCA_024639185.1 Deltaproteobacteria bacterium
GAAGAGGGGCAACTGCAACTTAACCCCGGTGATAAATTGTTTGTGTATACCGATGGCATCGTTGAATACCAGCACCCGCAGGGCGAATTTTACGGTACCGAGCGCTTCTGTCAGACGCTGCAGGCCCTGCAGGGAAAATCCATAACAGATATAATCGAACAATCCCTTAAGTCCCTGTTGGATTTTGGCGGCCATACCAGGCCCCAGGATGATATCACCCTTTTGGGGTTGGAGCTTAAAGAAATCAATCCGAAAACATGAAAGATTGAAAATTATCAAATTGATCGCGTGAACGCCGAGACAGCCGGGTCAGGATCAGCCCGTGGTCCAGGTGTGCGGCGATGATGATCGCTAAATCAATTATCATGCAAGTCTAAAATACTGGAGGTAAAATATGAAAGGTAAACGTATTTACAGTCAACTGGCAATCGCCCTGACGATCATCCTTGTCGGATTTGGCGGTGTTGCAGCAGCGCAGAACCAGCCGGCTGACAACATGGAAATCGTCAAAGAAAAAGTTCGCAGTGACAAAAAACTTTTCATCGCGACCAACATGCAGTTGACCAAAGCTGAAGCAAAGACCTTCTGGCCGATCTATGACGCCTACCAGGCGGAACTCGGCAAATTAATGGAGCGGGAGGGCAAACTGATTGAGAAATTCGCGGCCAACTACGAGACCATGTCCAATGATGTGGCCAAGAGCCTGCTGGATGAAGCGTTGACGATCGATGCAAACCACCTGAAGCTGCGCCAGTCTTATCTGGCAAAATTCCGGGGCGTATTGCCGGATACCAAAGTGGCCCGCTACTACCAGATCGAAAGCAAAATCGACGCTGTCGTAGGCTATGAGCTGGCCAGAAGAATACCACTGGTAAAATAAAACGTGGCGGGTCGGCCGATGTCGGCCGGCCCCTTAACCCCAAACCATATCGGAAGGAGAAAATACTCATGAAGCAAAAACAAATCATCCCGGCTTTGAAATCATCGAAGGCCGTATGTTTTATGATTTTTAGCGTGTTTTTGTTTGTCGGATTTGCCGGTCAATCTTTCGGCGGCACAGCCAAAGAAATCGATGCCAGTGCCGATGCGGCTATGGATCGATTTTCCAAGAATGTCAAAGATGCCAAGGAAGTCATGCAGCGTTCCAAAGGTATGCTGATTATGCCCAGCGTCAAAAAGGGCGCATTGATCGTCGGCGGTGAATACGGTCAGGGGGCGCTTAGAATTGGCGGCAAAACAATCGAATACTATAGTATGACATCCGGCTCAGTTGGTTTTCAGATTGGCGGGCAGGCCAAAGACGTCATTTTCGCCTTCATGTCAAGCGAGGCCCTGAAAAAGTTTCGCGACAGCAAAGGATGGGAAGCCGGCGTTGATGGCAACGTCGCCTTGGTTACATTGGGTGCCGGCGAGAGTGCCATTACGGCCATGGGCAAAGAGCCCATCGTTGCATTTGTTTTCGATGTCAAGGGGCTGATGGCGGATATGTCGATTAGAGGCGCCAAATTCAACAAACTCGACAAATAATCCTAAGAACGCGGGATTTCTCAGGCAGGGCCACAATTTCTGGCCCTGCCTATTTTCTGGCTCTGTAACCTTGCTGATGTCCGTGATGGCGCTGGCATTGAAATTTTCGCAGAGCTGTTATAGTATCCGACATTCAAACGCTCAAGAGCGCTCCCCGGATGGGGATCACAACCCTCTGAAAACGATCAACCGATTCGATTATGTGCGGCATTTGCGGATTTCTGGACCTAAAACGCCATCGCAACAGCGAAACACTCACGGCCGATGTGATGGCTATGGCCGATACCCTGCGGCACAGAGGCCCCGATGATTGCGGGTCGTGGGTCGATGCCGAGGCGGGTGTGGCGCTTGGCTTCAGGCGCTTATCTATTCTGGATCTCAGCGAAACCGGCAAACAGCCGATGGTGTCTGCATCCGGTAATTTTGTCATCGTTTACAATGGCGAGATCTACAATTTCCGTGAACTTCGTCATGAGCTGGAGCAGATGGGGTCTGTTTTTCGCGGGCGCTCGGACACCGAGGTACTGCTGGCCGCCTTTGACCGCTGGGGAGTAGAGGAAAGCCTGCAGCGGGCCAACGGCATGTTTGCTTTTGGCCTCTGGGATCGTTCGGCCCGCACGCTAACACTGGCCCGGGACCGGGTGGGAAAAAAGCCATTGTATTACGGGCGATGCGGCAGCGGGCTGCTGTTCTCTTCCGAGCTCAAGGCCATGGGAGCCTATCCGGGCTTCCAGGGCGAGATCGACCGCACCGCTTTAGGGCTGCTGGTTCAACACACCTGGATTCCCAGTCCGCACACCATCTTTACCGATATTCGCAAATTACCGGCAGGAACCTGGCTGAGCATTGATTCCCGGCATC
>JAHEIW010000047.1 GCA_024639185.1 Deltaproteobacteria bacterium
AACCCGGTCAGGTGCAATCTCAGGTCATTTTGAACCTGCCGAGTTTAAAGCGCACCCATCCGGATTACTGGAGAGCCAGCCTGTTGATGAACGTATTTGGCGGCAACGATTCGCTGATGTATAAGCGTCTGCGGGATGATCTGGGCCTGGTGTATTCAGCCGGCTTTTACCAGACCTACAAATGGCAGGCCGGCCAGCTGGTGGGCTACATCGGTTGCAAAGGCGATCAGACCCCGGCGGCTATTGCCGAAACCCTGAAGCTGATGGATGCCCTGCGCGACCGGATCCCCGAAAAAGAGCTTGAATTAAAGCGTCTGGATGCGCTCAACAGTTTTGTTTTTAATGTGGACACCAAAACTGAGCTGGTGGATGTTTACGGGCGCTACCATTTGCGCCAGGAACCACTCGATACCCTCGAACGAATTCAGGATGCGTATATCAGCGCCACCACAGAGGATCTGCACCGGCTGGCCCGACAGCTGCTGGACCCCCAAAAAATTCAAATTGTTGTCGTGGCAGATAAAAATATCAGCGTGCCGTCGCCAGACGGGCGGCAATCAACGCTGGAAGAAGAACTTAAACGCCTGGCCCGTGATCGCGATTTACCGTTTCAGGAAATTCAGCTGCGATAAAATGATAGGTCCTTTATGGCACCGGCTACCATATTTTGTTATTTTAGGATTTGGGATAAGCCTACAAATACTGTTACATGAAAATAAAACAACGAAATAGCATATAAAGAAAATAATTTGTTTAAAGAATTCCTAATTTTCGAACATAGATTCTATTGCATAAAACTGATGAATTGCCTGCCTGATGACACTATCAAAACAGCTAGGTGATAAACTTAGAGCATCCCAGGCTTTCGTATCAAGAGGCGGAACAAGCCGTTCTCCGCTAGTTCCAATACCAAGACCATTAGAGAAAATATCAGCCAAATGTACCAATGTTGCAGGAATGGATTGTTGGGCTTCGAAAGGGTTGTGATGGTAAACTATATTGTTTTCTAAAGATAGCGGCAGTTTCCATTGCTGTATCAATCGCTTTGCGACTTGGCTATGATTACAATTGAAATAATCACTTTCTACTTTGTATAATAAATTATTGGTAATCCGGGAAATGCTTAAAATACTTCTCGAATCCTCTGGGTAATTACAGTAAAAAATTAAGCGACCAAGATCATGTAACAGCCCTGAGACGAAAAAATGCTCCGTTTGAGAGAGACCTTTATGGGTAGCTAAAACCCTTGATATTATACCACATGCAACACTATGTCTTAGAAATGAAAACATATCTATTAATTCTTTGGGAATTTTATCGAAAGTAGAAAGGATACATAGCCCGAGTGCTAAACCGCTTATTTCTCTGGTTCCGATTAAGGTTACTGCTAAAGATATTTTATCTACTTTAGAAGGAAAACCGTAAAACGGTGAATTAGCAAATTTCAGCAAAATTGCTGTTAGACTTGGACTTTTCTTTACTACCTTAGCAATATCATCGGCGGATGACATCGGGTCTGCAATTATTTCATTTACTTCAAATACGATTGAAGGCACTTCGGGTAATTTTAAATTTTTATCGGTTATTTTTTTTATACATTTTTTTTCAATTAAATTTTCTGTTGAAATGTTTTCAGTCAGCCCTAAATTCGAATGTTTGTTGAAAGGTTTATTTTTGAGTCTAAATATAACAGAAAGCCGAAAAATTTCTTTAATCGCGGGATGTTCCAGATCATTATGGCTAAAAATTTGTAGGGTGTCATTTTTAATCTTTTCAATTTGTTCTGGATCCAAATTGAGTAAAGTTTCCTTTTTACTACCATTTTTTCCAAGAACTTTTAGTTCGGTAACTCCCCATATCTTAAAAACTCTGAAGTGTTCCGGCTGGATTTTTTTACCTTTTCCTAAAAGCAGCCTGCCGCTCAGATCTCTGACGTCATCCTCCAACACCATCCCAGGTTGCAGTTCGTTAATGTGAATTATACCCATAGTATGTTTACCATTCTTCTTCCTGTCTGCTGCAAATTATTGTCAGATTTGCTACCAGCCTCTAAGACAACCAGAGGTATTTTACATTCGCTTTGTTTTTTATCTGGCCTTTCAAACAATCAATATAATTCTTGAACATTCTTCAGACGGATGACCAGCTCATTGTGGTCATTTTCGACAAGCTTAAGGAATGTTTCCAGATCAGGTGATTTATTCCCGTCGAAAGAAGTTACCGCTCCAGCAAATTGGACCTCCAAATCAAAACCATTCACTGTAATTGGTGTATCATGTAGAGACCTTAAGAGCCTTCGCAATGGAATTTTGGCACTCTCTTTTTCAGTCATTGGAAGAAGAACTACCAGGATATTTTTAGTCAAAATTCCAACTAGGTCTGAATCTCTTAGGCTTTTTACTAATTCACCCATGACGGTCTGATTTATTTTTTGTCCACTCAGCCTACCTTTTGGAATCGGCTGTTTGGGTTCAATCTTGATGATGGAAAATGTAATGACTGAAAATGCTGTTTCATATCGATTTGACCGGGATATTTCTTTTTCAATGAATAGAATCGTGTTTTTATACGTCAAAATTCCGCTTGGAAGCGTTTTGCGATTTTTTGCCGGGTCCTTTTTTTTGTGTAACCTACTAATTTTCTTGAATATTTGGTGAATATCGTTTTCGTCGACCTCACCTTTCTGAACGTCGTTTCGCACCTGTGTAAGAATACAGTGCAACTCATCGCCCTCACCAACACTTTCTTCTAAGATTCGAAAAATCGTTGTCTGCCCGATTTCTGTGGCAGGTTTAGTCAATGTCTGCTGACGTTCCCATTCTTGTTTTAGCGTATTAAAGCAAATCTCCATACGTGCCATTAGTTTTTCCTGAACGCTTTTTAAAACCTCATCGTCAATCCCTTTTTTATCCAATCTGCTCACAATATCAGATTCGACATTTGCAATGACTTTCTTTATATGATCATCATTTGCACTGTTGCTTGGTTTTGCCGTGTCCAAAACGATTTTGGAACCAATGCGTTCGATGTAGTCCACGAGCAATTCGGTTAGTACCTTTTCATCACCGGTGCCTTTTCGAAGCTCCGAGGCCAAATAAATAAGCTCAGCAGCACCTGAAGGATCTCTTTTGAATTCTTGGATAAGATCTTCTGAGGCCAGACCGATTTTCTCTGCACTTTTTTGAAATGTTTTTATGAGTTCTTCATTATTTAACTCTTTACCAAGTGCATCCATTAATGCCATAAATTCTGATGGTGACATGCCTTCCTCATTCAAAGCATCTCTGAGTAAAGGCAGCAGTCGTTTTAACTCAGTTGGTGCGGGGACCATTCGTCGAATTATGTGTGCAAGTCGTTCAACGGATATTTCACCTTTTTGATATTCATTTTTTACAAGCTGAATCAAAACCTGGTCTGTAAGAGTATTTGCTTCATCAATTATTTGCTCCTCATTTTCATATATCACACCTAAAGTCTTCTGGGCCTGAATCCCTTTAATCAATTCATCGCGCATATCAGAGACTGCATAAGCCAACTCGGAAAGATTGATATCGCCAACACCTTTTTGTATTTCCATTACTTCTTCTCTGATGCGTGCGAGCTGGCCAGCGATAACCGGTCCTCCAGAGATAACAGGTCGACCTTCTAAAACAGGTTCACCATTGGTAAAATGTCCTTCATTCGGAACAGGACCACTTTGGGTAGATTCTGTTTGATCGGTTTTTGCTATTTCATAATCTTTACTGATCAAATCGTTTGAAAGCCTAATAGGATCTTCAATTAAGTTTTTCAAAGAAAACGATTTTTCAATCTCTTCCACTAAAGCATTTTCGGTCATCATATTTAAGACTTCACTGAACATTTGGTCGGAAGATGTATTTCCTGAATCATTAGGCGTTTTCTTCAGATCTGCTTTTGACACAATTTCATCATCAGTTGTCATTTTTTTATAAATAACATGATTTACTTTAACTTTAGACACTGAGCTGTCCGCCAATGCATTTTGCATTAATGACGCTTTTGGGTAACTTATTGGATCAACAAATATTTTGACAAAACTTTGTAAGTCTGCTTCAGCCATCCCCTTTTTAAATGATATTGATTGAATGCCCATCTTTTTGAAATGTGCTGCCATTCTCTGTGTATTTATTCGAAGATCAAAGGGTTCTTCTTCAACAAAGAATTGTTCCCGATTGAGTATTATGGTTACCGGCGAAAGGAGATCAAGACCTTCGGTAACGATTTTAAAAACCTCCTGGATAGATTGTTTCGTGAATTGATGATCGATTTTATACATGGAAGCGCGATTGTACATAATCGAGAATGCTCTACCGATTTTTTCAGAAATTTTATTCGGAAATTTTGATTCTGTCACAATTTGGCTCACTTTATCTATTGAAGATACGTTTGGTAGTACCCTTCCAGCTTGGATTTAAACTCCTGACAATTATTATACCTATTTTCAGCTTCATATTTGATTGCTCTGCCCACAATTTTATCCATTTCTTTTTTTAGAAAAGGATTAAGCTCGGAAGGTTTTTTTTTGAAAAACCCTTTTTTATTTAACAATTTATATTTTAGAAGTGCATCGGATGAATCAAACTGCGGTAAGGGCACCTCTGGTACCAACATCTGAAAAAGCATTGTGCCAATAGCGTATATATCGCTGCGCGCCCCCCTTGTTTCACCAATTATTTGTTCCGGTGCCATGTATAAGGGAGTCCCTAACATCATCAAATGATCTTCTTTTTCTGCACCTAGAACTTTGGCCACACCAAAGTCCGTGATGATGGGTCGATGACTATGTTTTTCGATTAAAATATTGTCCGGTTTAATATCTCGATGGATGATATCTTGCTGATGCGCATAATGGAGTGCATCCAGGATCTGGGTAACAAATTGAATCGTCTGTTTTAATGGTAGTAATCGTTTGGAAGGTAATACCAGTTTTTGAGCCCTTTCTAACAGCTGTGACAGTGGGAATCCCTGGATAAGTTGCATAGTAAAAAAGAGAAATTTCTTATTTTCACCAACCTCGTAAATTGGAATAATATTCGGGTGTGACAATATGGCAGCAGCTTCTGCTTCTTGCTGAAAAAGCTTTGCACTTTTAGGCGTAAGAAAGGATTTCGGCAAAATTTTTACCGCAATTCGACGTTTTAATGTCTTTTGATAGGCGACAAAGACAATGGCCATACTACCCCGGGCCAATTCGTTCAAAACGATTGAGGTTCCGATCTGTTTCCCGATTAGGTTTTCAGAGTTATAGGACGCAATCGTCGTCATATATTTTTCCATGATGCCAATTCAAGGTTTCTAATCTATCGGCTGTATCCCATCAAAGATGCCCCATTAACATTAATATCGGTAACTTCCTAAAATTCTTAACTCAAATCATCTAAAATTTGAGTGCTTAACCCAAATCTTATTGAATATCTGTTTAAAATGTTTTGGGGGGGAAAGATTGACGATGGGCGGTTGGGATCAAAAGCGATAATGCTGGGTGCGCGTACGTTAATAATATAATAAATTTTAATATTTCTTACCTAATACTATCGAGGAGTCGGGGAGTTTTTCTTAACACGCTCGCGGCATGAATCATCTGCGACTTCATCGTGTAAACTCATGATCAAGAGCGTGTAGCGAAAGAACGGAATTCAAATATAAAATAATGGGTTAGAGACAAAATCACGGTTGCGCCCTATGGTGGCGTTGAGTTTATTGCTGTTCTTTCGCAACGCTCCCTAAACCATTCAGACAGTACACGATTTCGCTGCCGATAATTCATTCCGCTATTGTCAAGGGTTGGATGGAAAAACGGCCCGACCCCTTTAATCATGATATTAAAAACTGAAGTTTCGTTGAACCTATTGAAATTATATCCAGTTTCTTCAGTTTTAATGGTTCCTTGATGGGGCTATTATTGATTCGCGGTTTGGATAGCCCTCCAACATAGTTAATGTACCAGCCGTCAGGCAGTTTATTGATAACTGCCGATGTTTTTCCAACTGCAAAGCCTTTAACTAAGATGTCAGATTGCGGATCCTTTCCAATTCTAACGGATTTCATATTAAGTTCTATGTCACTTTGCCTTTCAGTCAAAAAAACCAACTTACAGATTGGCGTATCAGAATCTATATCATTACTTTTTTTCGACTCAATAACATCATCTATCTTCTGTTTATTTTTTTTCATTAATTCTCGATACTTTTTTGTATCCATCTGCATCGTTTTGTTAATTGCAGTTGATAGTTTTTCTATTTCTTTTTCGATCTTTGGATTTGAGAATTTTAATTTGTGTTTGGCGATTGAGATGCTGTCACCATCATTAAGCCAATGAGATTTGACTTGCTCGTCCCCCACAAATGAACCATTTTCGCTCTTAAGGTCAATATATAAGAATCCATTCCCATCTGATTCTATTTTGGCGTGCTGATTAGAAACGGCAAGGTTGTCTATAACAATATCATTAATTTTGTTTCGCCCGATGAGCAGGGTATCACCTCTACTGATTTGAAAATTTGCTAAGATTTTATCTTTAAAAATAAGAGAGATTGTTGGCATTTTTTAGGACTCTTTTCGGTGATTTTGTAATCAAAAGTTATTCTATTTGACTAAATTGATTTCTATTCTTTTATATTTTTTAATATCGGAGCTTTTACCAGAATCTTTAATATCTAAGGGTATCTATTTTGTACCTCCATATTTAAACCACAAACCATTCATTCTTTTTATTTTCAAAATTGGTTTAAGTCAGTTTATTATTCAGAATGGAACCACATTAATGATAGGCGAGCTTTATTTTTCATTTTTTAGTCTATACTGTGTATTCCAGTTATGAATGGAAGCACCTAAATTATTTCATATATTTTTTGATAAGCTAACCAATTTTTTTCAGATTCTGCCTGAAACATCCAGCTATCAGATGAACCGGACCGCAGTCCGGCAGACGATGCCGATCTGAAATTGCTGGATGCATAGTCCCGGGCGGTGGTTTCGGTGGTGGATGCTGTGGGGCCGTCGGTGGTCAGTATTTCCGCCGGCAAAAATCGAGGCAGTGCTGATGCAGATCATGCCGGCGCCGGTTCCGGCGTGGTGATTGCCATGGGTAACCCGTTTGGATTTCAATCAACCGTTTCCACCGGCGTGGTCAGTGCTCTGGGAAGGGCGCTCAGGAGCACACAGGGGCGCTTAATTGAAAATATCATTCAACAAACCGCCCGCCCAGTATACGGAAGTTCGCAACATCAGCAGCGGTGCAGCCGCCAATCTGACCTATAAGGGTGACTTTAAAAACAGGTCCAAATATCCCACCCCGGTGGGCTGGAAACATCCGCTTTCATTCAGGCGCGACCCGCATAAGATAAAATACCCCCGGGCTGAAATATTTGATGTTGAAAAGGTTAAAGTGTTTTTCCTGCCGGACACCGAGCTGCCCCTGATTGATCTGACGATCCTGTTAAAGGCCGGTTCGGTTGATCTATCCACATCAAAGACGGGTTTGGCCGACGTTTTTAACAATGTGATTGTGCGGGGAGGCACGCAGGATCTATCACCCGGCGAACTGGCACTGGTGCTGGACGAAAATGCCATTCAGCTGGTGGGCTACATCGGTTGCAAAGGCGATCAGACCCCGGCGGCTATTGCCGAAACCCTGAAGCTGATGGATGCCCTGCGCGACCGGATCCCCGAAAAAGAGCTTGAATTAAAGCGTCTGGATGCGCTCAACAGTTTTGTTTTTAATGTGGACACCAAAACTGAGCTGGTGGATGTTTACGGGCGCTACCATTTGCGCCAGGAACCACTCGATACCCTCGAACGAATTCAGGATGCGTATATCAGCGCCACCACAGAGGATCTGCACCGGCTGGCCCGACAGCTGCTGGACCCCCAAAAAATTCAAATTGTTGTCGTGGCAGATAAAAATATCAGCGTGCCGTCACCAGACGGGCGGCAATCAACGCTGGAAGAAGAACTTAAACGCCTGGCCCGTGATCGCGATTTACCGTTTCAGGAAATTCAGCTGCGATAAATGATCCAGTCGCCATCGTCAAATTTGCACCCTAAAATTATATATTGCATCTTGACATCCAATATATTTCCAATCCAGTCAAATTTCACCATCAGGCACGATTTACGCACTTTTTTTGTATGTGCTTGAATCTATCATATTACGCATTAATTTCTGTACATTGTTGCTCAAATAGACACCAAAGAAATTATGGCATATTTCAAGCCACCTTGCCAAGATAACCTGCTGCAGGGATGAGCGGGAAGGATTGAAAAATGGATACTGAAGGTACAGGCGTTGCCAACATCATGCTGAAAGCAGTAATTGCAATAGCAGCTATACTGGTAGTAATATTAATTTTTGTAGGGCCCGGGCAAAAGTCATCTGGGCCAAAGCAGCCAGCCCAATCGGCAGCTACCTCCGAGGTTGACGAAATCAGGTCATCAAAACAGCCGGTGAAGGCGACAACTACTCCGGAGGCTGCGGAATCCGGCTCAACGAAACAGCCGGTTGAATCGGCAGGTACCTCCAGGGATAAGTCATCCGAGCCAGAACAACCGCAATCTAAAGCAGATTATGTTTTTTATAATGGTAAGATATACACGGTGAATGAAAAACAGCCGTGGGCAGAAGCGGTGGCTGTTAAGACAACAAGGTCGTATCTGTTGGTTCAGAGGAAGAGGTTGAAAAATATGTCAGCGGTGCGACAGAGGTGATCGATCTGGATGGCCGGACGATGATGCCCGGTTTTGTTAGTGCGCATGACCATCTGATCTCATCCAATTGGACCAATGCCGGGGTGAATCTGTTCTCGGCCGAGACTATCGAGGAATGTTTAAAATTGATCAAAGAGTATGCAGAGGCAAATCCGGACCACAAGGTCATCAAGGGGATCGGCTGGAATGTCTTAAATTTTGGCGGTGTGCATCCAACAGCTAAGCAGCTTGATACCGCTGTACCTGATCGGCCTGCCATCATTCTCGATTTTACCATTCACGATGCCTGGCTTAACACCAAAGCCCTGAACATGGCCAACATTACCAAAGAAACACCGGATGCGGTGCCCGGCGTAACCTACTGGGTACGTGACGACCAGGGCAATCCGACCGGATGCGCCATCGAGATCCAATGGATGCAGGCCTATAATGACGTCGGTGCCTGGGAGCCGAAGAAGATGATGAAAGAAAGCGCCGATAAGCTGTTGACGATCGCTGCCAGTAACGGCACAACCACCTTTCTTAACCCCGGTGTCATCACACCGAACATCAAGGACGTTCATGGCGGCATGGAAACTGATTTCATGGCTGCTATGGAAATGCTCACTGAGATGGAAAAAAAAGGGGAACTCAATCTTCGGGTGAATGCACTTCCGTTCTTCAAATCACCTGATGGCGATCCCAAAAAATTTGTCGCCTTCGCAAAAAAGATGAGTAAAAAATATAATACCGACAAGATCCGGGTCCAGTCGGTTAAAATCCATCCTGAAGGCAACTCGACTTCGGCTGTTGCGCCCTTTCTGGAATCCTATTCACACAAAGACACCAAAGGCGCCTTTAATGTAAAACCCGAGGTCACCAGGGCGATCTTCCTGGAGGCAAACAAGGCTGGCCTTGATGTCATGATCCACACCGATGGCGATGCTTCCACGCGTGCGGCCGTCGATGCCTTCGAGGCCTCTGTTAGGGCCGGTTATACCGAGCGTCGCAACGCCCTTCATCATTTGGTCTGGACCCACCCCGACGATTACAAACGGCTCGTTGATCTGAAGATACCCGTCAATGCGACGCCAAATTTTTCTCTCGACTGGACCGGGCAGGGAAAAACGTTCACTGAATATCTCGGATTGGAACGGGTCAAAACCGAGTTAGGCCGCTATTCCGATCTGGTACGTGCCGGCAACCATGTGAGTATCGCGGCTGACGTCCCCAGCACCATGCCGGACATGCAGGGAGCACTCTATCTCATTCAAGCGGCGACAACGCTTATGGATCCGGGCAGCAAGGACGTCAAGCCCTTTCCTCCCGGGAGGAAGCCGATCACGGTCGAGCAGGCCATCCGTGCGGTAACCATCGAACCCGCCTGGCAGATGCACATGGAAGACAGGATCGGCACCATCGAGGTCGGTAAATATGCGGACCTGGTCGTGTTGGAGAAGAGCCCATTTGATGTGGAGCTGACTGATATCGCGGACATCGATGTATTGGCCACCATGATGGACGGAAAATTCACCTATATTTCACCGGATATTGATGGTTCCAAGGACAAGTATCTATCTCCGGCAGAGTATTCTCCGAGCGCATCAATATCCAAACCGGAAAAAGATGAGATATTGGCTCAAGCAGCAGCCATGAAATCCGCCAGTCTGTTTTGCTGTGGCGCCGGACATCCACATACACATCAATAAACCGACAACTGTTGGGCGTACTTTAACATTGCGCCTAACAACTTCTGTTTATAAATTTAACAATTACATAACATGCTGACGATTAGGGATTGGTGTGAAACCGGTTATATCTCTAAAATATCAAAAGATTGAAGACTAGTTAGCGCAATACCTACATATGGTATTCACCTCATTTTTTGTATGAGGACTATCTGCTGTCTTCAGATAGAATAGCAGTAGCTTTTCAAAAATAAATATGATTAGTTAACATCCGGTAATAAGAATATTTTCAGAATTGTCAGATACATTGGAATAAAAGTAACCCCAAATGAAGGTATTCAATAATTTACATGCTAATTACCATGAAAGGACTGAACAGTGAATAGTAAAGGATCGAGCGTAGCTTATACCTTGTTGACATTAGTCATTTTGATTGCAATCAGCCTAATAGGGGTAACGATATATAAAATCCCGAAGATGAAATCATCCGGAACTGAACAACCGGCCAAAGCGGCGTCTACCCCAAAGGTCCATAGTTCTGATTCCAAAAAAGAGCGCATTATAGCTGACACTGTCGGTATTAACGGCAAGATCTACACGCTTAATAAAAAACAGCCCTGGGCCGAGGCTGTGGCGATCAAGGGCACCGACTTCGTATACGTGGGCGATAACAAGGGGGCCAAGGCGTTTATCGGCAATGAGACGACGGTGGCCGATCTAAAGGGCAAATTCGTGATGCCGGGCATAATCTCCACGCACGAGCACCCGCTCATGGTGATGGCCCTGCAGTCGGGCTTGATCCTTGAAAACACCGGGGATGCCAAGAAGATGCTGGCAGGGGTCAAAGCGTATGTGGAGAAGAACCCGGACGCGCCAATGTTCGCCTTCGGCGGTGCCTACGAGGGCCGGGTCGAGATCTACCGGCAGGATCTCGACAAGATTATCGCCGACAAGCCCTTTCTGATTATCGCCGCCTCGGGTCATGGCGGCTGGTGCAACACCAAGGCCCTGGAAGTTGCCGGCATCGTCAAAGGCGAACCGGATCCCATCGACTCCTTCCAGCGCGAGGAGGACGGCACCCCGAATGGCTATCTCGTATCGTCGGCGGCGGTATTCTGGATGGTCGACAAACTGGGTGTCGTCACCAAGGATGGCGTAATGAAGAAGGCTAAGCCAACCCTGGCTGATCTCTCCAGTTACGGCATCACCGCACTGTTCGATGCCGGCTCCCCCTATTCCGAAGAGGCCGTCTTTCCCGCCCTGGCTGAACTGGAGAAACAAAACGAATTAAATGTCCGGATCTCTGCTGCCGTGATTGCACAGCGGCAGTCGATGCTCGATCACGCCTTCGCAATGCTGGAAAAATTCGCACCCAAACACAAGTCTGAATTCTTCAAGGTCGAGACCTTTAAAGTTCACGGGGATGGGACGCCGGATGGTTATACGGCAGGGCTGCTGGAACCTTATGCCGACCGGCCAGATTATACCGGAATCACTTCTTTTAAACCGGAAGTGCAGAAGGAAGTCTGTTTGAAGGCGGCCGCGAAGGGTTACGACATTCACACCCACGTCGCGGGCGACCGGACCATGCGCCAGACCCTCGACGCCTACGAGGCGGTGCGCAAGGCCGGCTACGATAAGCTGCGTCTGGCCACCGGGCACAGCTCCTTGGTTCATCCGGACGACATACCCCGGTTCAAAGAGCTTGGCGTAATCGTCAACACATACGCAACCAAGAATGCAGTCCCCGACCCGACGTGGGAAGAACGGCTCGGTCCGGAAAGGGGGAAACGCTATACGCAGCATGGAACCTTCCTCGACGCGGGCGCGATGCTGACGATGAGTGCCGATTACCCCACCGCACCGGTTAATCCCTGGTTACAGATCTCGATTGCCATGACACGGCACGAGCCCGGCAAGGGCCCAGAGTTCCATGGATTAGAGGAAGATAAACTCACACTGGAAGAGGCCATCAAGGCCTACACGATCGATGCCGCCTATCATCTGCGCTGGGATAACATCATCGGCTCGATCGAGGTCGATAAACGGGCGGACCTCATCGTCCTGGATCGTAATCCCTTCGAAAGCACGACCGACGAGATTGCCGAGATCAACGTCCTGGCCACCATGATGAACGGCAAGGTCGTCCACGAAGAGGCAGTGGACTGGGACCCACCGGGCGACCAGATCGAGTTTGCCGTCTGTCAATAGGTAATGCTCAACTTTTTTTTGCTTTAGGCCGGTCATAAGATAAGCGTGGATTGATGAAAAAATCCACGCTTATCTAATTTCGCGTGGTTACACAAGATATTGGGGTGATGGTATCATGTTTAAAGCCTTTGATATCTATACTAAATTGATCAACCCTAAAAGCGTGTGATATCAGATTACGATATCTGGAATTTTGCTGTTTTACCGATATCTCAACATACATGTCGTTTTATGGAATTTGCGATACTGTCAAGATAACCAAAGAAATATTCCACTTCAAAGAGATGCTGAGTCTTGAAGACACATTCTACAAATCCTATATTCATCAAAATCAAACTTGACAAGATAGTTTTATTCTTTTATTGAAAACTACAAGACATTTGCCCTTCTCGCTTCTATTCGGTCCAAACTAACCTTTTTTACACACCTTTTCTGCCTGTGGTGTTCTCTCCTATGGTCAGAGATATAAGAATAGCCTGCCCATGTCGTCCAAAACAGAAAGGAGAAAAATCACGATGAAGAAACTAATGCCCATCATGGTGTGCGTAGCTTTCGTGGCATTTGCCGTACCCGCGAGTGCCGGATTGATTACTGTCATACACGCTTTGCCAGCACTTCCCGATGCAGTACCCTCGAGTAACCCTGTAGACATCGCTATCGACGGGGTATGTGAGTACATCTACCAGCCCTATGGCTCAAAGATTGGTCCGAGAAAAATCGAGGCGGGACAGCACTCAATCATCTTCTATGAATCCATACCCGATGATCCTTGTCAAGGTGAAGTGCTGGCAGCAAGACAGGGGAATCTGAACGCTACTGCTCAGATCGACGTGGTCCTCGGCCTGAATTCTCAAGATCGGGTTGTTGTCAGAATTTGGGATAACACAAATGCTTTGGATGCCATTGAAAATGGGGCTGAGACGGCGGTTGAAATACGCGGCGCAGCGGCGGGGCCCATTCGCAAACACGCAATCAGCTTATCCGAACGATCCGGAATTCGTCCAACCGGGATGCGACCGCCTTGCTGCACAAAGTCGGATTCGAGCGGCTCGCTGAAATCCTGCAAGACGAGCGTTACGGCAAACTTTACGATCCGTCCCGCGGCGGCGGACTCTGGGTCGGAAAAGACTACGGCAAGGCGCCTGCATGGCGGCGCGACCCCATGCACAACCTGTCCCATGGCGCTTCGGCAATGCAGGCAGCTCGCTTCTACTACGGAGTGATGAACGGCACCATCATTGATGCCAAGTACCTGCCTGACCTTGAGGAGATTTTCGGCAGTCCGGCGATTAAGCACAAGTTTGTCACAGGCCTACAGGGGCGCAAAGATGTCGAGATCTATCGTAAATCAGGAACATGGCGTGACTATCATGCTGACAGCGCTGTGGTTGCTCGGGAAAACCTGGTTTATATCGTCGTTTACATCGATAACCACCCTGATGCCGGCCGCGGGGCCGTGGACGGGATCAAGATCGTTGACAATGTGATGTTAGAGTACACCAATCGAAAGCGGTAAGTCGATGCCTATTCGAAAGGACCCATCCGTGTTAATGTCCCAGCATCTATCAGTTCTTGTTAAAGAAAACAAAAAACAAGATGGAGGCGCTCGTGTTCAAGAAGCATAGAATTCACCTCGCGTGTGAAAGAGTCGAAAGTATGGTAGAAATCAAACAGAAATGGTTTCAGCTTCGATTATGCACAACCATGATCATCATTGTAAGAGGATTGATGGTGACTGTGCTTTAAATAGCCCTTTTAGTGCCTGTCAATGCCGCATCGCGATATACCATTGCCACCAAAGTCGTCGCTGATGACCAAAATCCGCGGTCCGAAGTCGCCATTGTTACCCTGGCGGAGGATAAGGGCCGGGTTGGCTTTGTCGACCGCAACGGCCGCGGAGAATAAGGCGGTCTTTACCTGATGACCCTGGACGGGGGCAAGACTGCCGTACTCGGTGGCAAAGCCAAATCGGCTTGCTCTGAATGAGACTCGGAGATGTATTTCAGCGAAATGGGCAAACTGCTGCATAAGGTTAGGCGTTTTGCCAAGGTAGAGATCACAGACGTAAAAGTGGAAAAGTCCTGAAAAAACTTGGCCCCAAATTGTTGGGCCATCACACCACCCATGTCAGACTAATGACGACGACCGGCTTAAAATTCAGTGTTCTCGTCAAAAAAATACCAGTACGCTGTAAAGATAACCGACGATTTCTGGATGGCACCGCAGCTTGAGATTCATCCCATTTAGCAGCAGTGGATAAACGCCCAAACCAGCACGGGATTTGACCAACTGGATGAGCTTTTGGCTGGCTGGTACATGCATCATAGTGCAACCTTTATAGAGCACAAGAGGGTCTTTGAGGTAAAGGATTTGGTTAAAAAGAAGAATCTACCAGGGTTGAGAAGATTACCATAACATCCACCGAAAAATTGGGTTCCTGAAAAATTCCGGCAAAGCTGTTTGATATGCCAAAGTGCAAAAAAGTCAGTCGTAAAAAAATGGAAGCTGCGGCCAGGACCAGTTCGAGAAGACTCTGAAATTAGCACCGTAACCGGGTCCATCATTAAAAAATAATCTACGAAAGGAGCTTAAAGATGACTGTCAGATATGGGATTTTGAATAATACCGATCAGGCTCAAGATCGCCATGTGCCGATCCCGTATAAAGGCCTCTTGAAAACAACGATTTGTCTTGCCATTTGTATTATTTTCTTTAGCGCCGGTATCGAGGTTAAAGCCGATGTGGGCCGCGGTGCAGCTACCGGAGCGGCTGTTGGCGGTTTGCTGGGACTGGTCTTTGGTGATAATCTGGGCGATGTTGTCGGCGGTGCTGCAATTGGTGCCGGCGCAGGTGCTGTTGGCGGAGCTGTTTCCGGTTCAATGAAGAAAAAAGAAGCCGAAAAACGCGCCCAGGAGCAGCAGAAAATGCAGCAGCAGCAACAGGCCGCAAAAGCCCAACAAGCGGCAAATGATCAACAGGCTCAAGAGCAGGCCTTAGTCCGCGCTATTGGTGAGGACAATTACCGTGGTCTTCTTGATCTGGTCGACTGCCAACATCAGCGTGCCGAAGCGCTGGCAACTGCGGGCGGCGCCTCCAGCAATCCCGATCATCAGCTGGCATCTTTATGGTTAAAAGCATTGATCGCCAATGATCTCAAACAAACAGATCGCACCGCAGAGCTATATCAACAGATCATAAATGCGGACGCGGACATCGACACCGAACAGCAAGCCAGTTTAGAGACAGATAAGGTTTTGATGGATGTTCGGCAAGAACGCCGTGCTCAGGGCATTTCCTGCCAGCCCTAAAGCGTCGTTGGATATAAAGATACGTCTGGGCATACGGTTTGGATGTGATACGACACACGGGTCTGAAAATACCGCGATTTATTTTGAAGCTGTCTGGGCGCGGAAATAAATGAGGCCGAATTTCTATCAGTTGTCAAGACAAAACCATTGAATTTGATATAACGCACATAAGTTTTAATTTGAGTTGCCATAAGATTAATGCCAATTTGTGAATGCAAAAGTTTCGGGTATCATGATCGCTTACAAACGAAGGCCTAAGATTTTCTGTTATCTTACGGGTATTCTATGTCCGTTGTACCTTACAGCAACATTAGGATGTACGCCCGACAACCCCACTCGTGGAGAGGCAATCAGAGAACGTTCAATGGATCTCTCCAGCCAAAAGACAGCTGGTGTCGCCAAAAAGAACGTAAGCGCCTCAGACACCAAAGCAAATGAAAAAGTATTGTCTTCTCCCGTTTCCGAAAAGGTAAGTCCAAGCTTAAGGTCGATGATAGAGAATATGGAAACGCTGGGTATTACCAAAGACAATGCTGAGGAACTGGCAGCCTCTTCCCTAACAACACCTCTTGTCAGGGTCAATGATGAAGGCAGCATCCAAACTTATGTCCATGTCGAAACTTTCGGTGTTGATGAGAAGGCGCTTCTTGAAACCCTTGAGGTCGTAATTGAAATTGCCAACGAAAAACTTGGAATCATCCAGGCCTGGATCCCCTTTGACCAGATTTATGAGGTCGCCGAGTTGCCTTTCGTCAAACGCATAACACCCCCAAGCTACGGTAATCTGTAGGAGAGCAGCTTTATGGTAGAAACAGGTTTCATTTTTGCATATAGCTGTTTCAAACACATGGAGGGCAAGTTACTGTGATTAAATTACATTCTATTCTTAAATGGTTGATTTGTATCGGACTTGCAGCATTTCCGATTTTTTCTGTACTGCTGGATGTGAACGCTGAGCAAGGGGTCATAACCCCGTTGTCTGATTATAGGCCGAATAAAGACCTTGCCGGTTCAGAAGATTCCAGGAAGGTGAGCTCAAGCATTAAAAGGATGATAGAAGAGATAAAAGTACAGGGTATCAGGCGACAGGATGCCGGAGATCTTGGAGCAGGAATATTGTCAAATATGCTGGTCAACGTGGATGAAGAGGGGAACATTCAGACCTACATTCACGCAGATTCCACTGGAACTGAGCAGAGAGCACTACTTGAAACATACGATGTAGAGATTGAAATAGCCGATGAAGAATCTGGGATTATCCAGGCCTGGATCCCTTACAATAAAATCGAAGAGATAGCCAAAGTTAATTTTGTTAAGCGGGTAACGCCACCAAGCTACGCTACGCCGCGGGTGGGCAGCAAAACAACTCAAGGGGATACGATTCTCAGAGCAGATGAGCTGCGAGCTTTGGGTTTTAGCGGCAACGGGGTGAAGGTTGGTGTTATTTCGGATGGGGTGGACAACAGGGCGGCTTCGCAGGGAACAAATGATCTCCCGGCGATAACAATCCAGACTTCTGCAGGAAGCGGTGACGAGGGTACTGCCATGCTGGAAATTGTTCATGACCTGGCTCCTGGGGCACAGCTGGGGTTCTGCGGTCTTCCGACTCTGACGAGTTTGGAGATGATTCAGTGTGTGAATGACCTGGCGGGGGTATTTGGAGCGGACATCATGGTAGATGACCTTGGCTTTTTCGGTGAACCGTTTTTCGAGGATGGTCCGGTGGCCCAGGCAGTTGCTGATGCAGTCGATAGCGGTGTCGTTTATGCCTCAGCGGCGGGCAACAGTGCCCAAAAACATTACCAGGGGAATTTTGTCGGCACCTTTGTTTTGGGTTTAGGAGTGCCAGAGCACAATTTTGGCAACGCCGGCGGCGGGGCGAGTGATCCAACCCTGGATTTCATTGTTTTTCCAGGCCAGTCAGCTGTCGTTCTCCAATGGAATGATCCTTTCGGGGGCTCTGGAAATGATTACGACCTGCTTATCCTGGATGAAACCGAAACAAACATTTTGGGTTCCAGCCAAAATATTCAAAATGGAGATGATGACCCATTCGAGGGAATCGGTATTTCAAATCCCGGTCCGCAAGCGGTGAGATTTAAAGTCGTGGTAACCAAAATTAACGGGGCAGACCGTTTTTTGAAGATATTTTTACTTCGATCCGCTGGCTTGGAAGAATTTATCATTTCAGAGGGCAGTGTCATCGGACACCCGGCTGTTTCCGGCGTACTGGCCACCGGTGCCATTGACGCCAGTGATCCGGGAAATGACACGATTGAGTTTTTTAGCTCTCAGGGACCTGTTGAGATTTTTTTTCCCGCTCGTGAAACCCGTCAGAAACCGGATGTTACGGCTGTTGATGGCGTTTCAGTCACCGGAGCCGGTGGATTCCCCAGCCCCTTTTTCGGCACATCTGCTGCCGCACCGCACGTGGCAGGCGTTGCTGCCCTGCTAATGGGCGGATTCACAACAGCATCGGAGGTTATCGATGCGCTAAAGAACAGTGCGGTGGATTTGGGGAATCCCGGAGTAGATAGCACCTTCGGGGCCGGACGCATAGATGCATTCGCTGCTGCCCAGCTGTTAAACCAGCCGCCCGACGCAACGATTGACAAGCCTGCTGGTAATCGCACCATCCTTCGAGGGCAGTCTGTTGATTTCAATGGCACATGTGCAGATCCAAATAGTATTGTAAATGCAACTTTCTTGTGGGATTTTGGCGCAGGCTCAGGTATTGCTGATGATACCCGAGAAGATCCCGGAAGCGTGGTCTTTAACAACTCAGGCGCCTTTACGGTCAATTTTACATGCACTGACGGGTTCGGGGAGGCCGACCCAACCCCGGACACTCTGATGATTGTTGTTCTCTCGGCGCCTGACGGGGTTATCGATACGCCGACAGGAAATGTGACCATCAACCGCGGTCAGTCGCTGGATTTCACCGGAAGCGGAACCGATCCGGATGGAAATTTTCCCCTCACTTATCAATGGGATTATGGTGGTGCTGCACTACCCTCGATTCAGGAAGATCCCGGCAAAGTGATATTTGACAAGACCGGCACATTCACCGTTACTTTTGTCGTAACCGACAGTTTGGGAACAGCCGATCCAACGCCGGATACCCGGACGATCACTGTGAAAGAACCTTCTAGCCCCAATAACGCGGTTGGTAGCAGTGGTGGCGGTGGTGGCGGTGGTTGCTTTATTTCCGCGGCAGCCTCAGATTGGCCGTTGGAAAGGTAAGCTAAAATAATGCATGCTCCCAACAATAGTTTCTGCCGTTTATTCAAAGAAAAGAATTAGACTGATGATGTTTATCTTAAAGCTTCCCCCGGTCTTAGGGGCCTTAACGGCCGTGTTGATGTCCCTGGCATTTACGCTTGTTTTATTCATTGCCGCTCACCTCTTGCTGCGCGGTAAGAGGCCCGACCAAACCAGAACATTTGCCCAGCAAATGGCGTTGAGAATCGGTACCATACATGCCCTGGTTGTGGCTTTGGTGTTTAGCATCCTGACTGGTGGACTTGTCTGTCCGCGATAACCTGGGGGGGGTATGACAATTTTTACTACCTGTTCAGTCACGAAGATTCACGCGATTCCTTTAATATCGGTCATGATCTCAAAATATTAAAAGAGGTTTTCAAGCATGACCCCGGCGGATACGCACGGCAAAATGCCTACTGGAAGAGCTACAGCCTGAGAAAACTGATCAACGCCTGTGAGGCAAAAACGCAGGAGGGTTTTCTCGCGCGCATCGACAATTTGAAGAAAACCTATGCTGAAATGTCCGAGATCTATCAGCAAAATAAAGGGCGTGCGGACATTCCGTTAAAATAGGTTAATTAAGAAATGACCGGCTGCTCAATGCCGCACTTCTGGAATTCTGAAAATTTTAAATTTTGATCGCCAAATAAAAATTTATACGAAAAAATCTATAAACAATAAAGCAAAATGGGTAGGCTAACAGTTTCAGCAATGGGAAAAGAACGGGTTCAACTGAATTTTGAAGAAACTGTCGTAGTGGTTGCAGCGCCTGAGAATAGCCCTTTTCATAATGCTACATTCAGAGATATTGGCACCATCCACGCAATTAAAGACAAGTGCAAAAGTAGTGGATTTGTATTATAGTTTTCATATTTCAGGTGTAAATTGCACCTTCTAAGTGACTCTTCGAGATTGTATATTAGCCATGCGAAACCCACACTTTGGCTGAAGTTTAGATGGCGGCTATGAATAAAAAAACCTAAACAGTTGCACGTATCGTTCGATAATTTAAACAATTTGATTTCGGAATTGTAGATTCCGCGAGGGACATCCAGCTATCAGACGATCCAGATTGTTGCCCGGCTTCGTGATTTCGCTTTTCATTTAGTTCCTACTTTCCAATTTATACCTCTACCTTGAATTGGTCAAACCGATATCTATATTTAGTTTTTCCATTAAAAATTGGCCTAATTTCATAAAATATTTTATACTGAATATAATGATTACTGAGGCGGTGGCCTAAAACGGGAGTTGCTTGTGAGATTACTGACCCGATCGGATTTTGACGGCTCTGTGTGTACGGCGATTCTGGAAGCGCTGGGGCTTGTCGATGACATCCTGTATGTACATCCCAAGGATCTACAGGATAATAAAATTGCCGTTACCGAAAATGATATTCTGGCAAATGTGCCCTATGTAAACGGTTGCGGACTGTGGTTTGATCATCATTCCAGTGAACATGAGCGCTTGCAGCTGGACGGCAGGTTTAAAGGCGCCAGCAAAAAAGCGCCCAGTGCGGCTCAGGTGGTTTACGATTACTATAAAGGCAACAAAGATTTTGCGGCTAAGCTGACCCGATTTAAAGAGCTGGTTAAAATCGCCGGCAAGGCCGATTCAGCCCAATTTGCCCGAGAGGAGATTCTTCATCCCGAGGGATGGACGATGCTGGCCTTCATCTCCGACCCGCGCACCGGCCTGGGCTACAAACGCAGCTTTACGATCAGTAATCTTGAGCTTATGAAAAAATTACCGCGGTTGCTGCGCACCCGCAAAGTTGACGACATCTTAAAACTTTCCGATTTTCAGGAACGGGTGAAACTGTATCAGGAAGAAAATGCAAAATACGAGCAGCTGATCAAGCAAACCGCCAGAATCGAAGGGGACGCCATTATTCTCGACTTGCGCAACTGTCAGCCTATCCCGGTTGGCAACCGCTTTTTAGAATATGTGCTCTATCCCGATCAAAATATTTCCATCCGAATTGTTGACGGCAAGAACAGGGCCTTTGCGATGATCGGGGTCGGGCATAGCATCATCAACCCGACAGCAGATGTCGATGTGGGATCATTAACGCTCAAATATGGCGGCGGCGGCCATAAACGGGTCGGTACCTGTCAGGTTCCATACGAAGATGCCGATCGGGTTGTCGGCGAAATGCTTGCCGTGATCAACACCTCTTGATCTTCATTAATATTACTAAGCTCCGTAAACACAGGAGTACCTCAGCATGTGCCAGATAAAAAGGAGTGCCTAAAATGCCTAAAATGAGCTAAAGTGCCTAAAGTTGTGGTGTCGCTCTGCTCCATCATTTTACTAAAATGGCAGTATTCCTTAACTTTAGTCACTTTAGGCCACTTCTAACTTTAGTGCACTGGTTAAAATTGCTTCCATGATAGTAAGCACCCACCAGCCCTATTTTATTCCGTATGCGGGCTTTTTTGACAAAGCCCGGCAATCCGATATTTTTGTTATTCTCGACAGCGTGCAATTTCCGCTGGGTACCACCTGGATCAGTCGCAATCGTTTGAAAAATGACCAGGGTACCTTATGGTTGACGGTTCCGGTCTGGAAAAAAGGCCTGGGCTTACAATCCATACGTGACGTCAGGATCTGCCATGCATTTGGATGGATCGCCAAACATCTGGCCAGCATAAAGTGCGCTTATGCGCATGCACCCTATTTGGCTGACCATATGCCGTTTGTCGAAGACACCTATCAAAAACGTTTTGAAAACCTTATTGATCTGAACCTGGCTTTTATTCACTATCTGTTCCGGCAGCTGAATATCGATACCGAGGTTAAATTGCAGTCCGAACTGGGCATTGAATCAAGCGGACATCAGTTGCTGGTTGACATCTGCCGGCAGCTGGGGGCTTCGGTCTATCTGGCGCATGCGTCGGCGCGCAACTATTTAGATGACGGGCTGTTGCGAAAAGACGGTCTTCAAATTCAGTTCCTAAAACCACCTGCCCGGGTCTATCCACAGCTGTGGGGGCCCTTTATTGCCAACCTGTCGGTATTTGATATGCTGTTCAATTGCGGTCCTAAGGCCAAAGCAATTTTGCTGCCTTAATCTTGCATGAAAATCAATGAGAGGTTTTAATTATTTTTTAATTTGAAACGTTCATTTCAAGTGTGGCTTGAATTGAGTGCTTGTCGAGGTTGCTGTAGCTACACGGCAGATGTCGTTTCGCTATAGTGAACTATGCGGAACGGCATCTAACACAGTAGATGCAGTAAGATCGGCAAGCCCCCGTGGGGTTTTAAATTAAAAAATTAAGATAGATAAAAAACCTTTCAAAAGGAATTTTATCTTTTTTAATTTGAAACGTTCATTTCAAGCGTTAGTGAGTGCTGAATGACCTGAGGAAATGTGGCAGGAAGGTTTCCATTCCGGGGTGCGGCGGCATTTGCCGGGGAATCAGTCCGGGTGTGAAACCATTGTTTTCAAACGGTTCCAAAAATAGCATGTTGCGGCTGATCACATGAACCGGCACCGACCAGCTACTGTCGGGCCCGGTTATCTGCACATTGGGCTGGTGATCCCCCATAATGATAATCAACGTATCATCATCCACGTACTGCTCGATAAAGCTTTTAACGACTGTCATCTCATAAATAATCGCTGAGGCATACGCCTCGGCGGCATTTGTTAAGTCCGGCCAGATCACCGGAAAGGTAATGGTATCTTTTTGATGATAGATACTGCCGTTGCCAATTTGTGACCAGTCCCTGAGGTATGGTGGTTGACGGTTGAAGGGGGCATGGCTGCTGATCAGGATAAATTCGATAAATAAAGGCTGCCTGCGGGGCAAAATTTCCTGGTGATAAATATATTCAAAAACGTATTGATCGGGCATCGGTGACCAACCAAAACGGGGCCCCTGGTATTCAAAATCCCGTGTGTAATAGTGTTTCTGATAACCGAAAAATTTGCCCTGGGGCCAGGGTATTTCATTGGCCGGCATAACGCTGATGGTGCGGTATCCGGCCTGTTTGAATATGGGCGCAAGGGTTGTGGCTTGCGAGGTGATCAGCAGATCATAAACCAGCTGATCGGAAAGTTTGACGCCACTGGCAATGGTTCCATGGGCTAACCACGAGCTGCCCCCGAAAGCCGGTGATTTAAAAAAACCGGAGCGTACCACAAATCCTCGATCGGCTAACGCTTGCTCGAGCCGGGTCATCTCAGGCAAAATAAGGGGCAGGTGGCGTTTATCGTCAAATACGGTCTGCCCGTAGGACTCGATAAAAATGATATATACATCCGCCCCCTGGAGCCGATCCAGAGATGATGGTGTTTGATCGAGCTCAGCGGCTGCCTGTCGAATGGCCTGCATATTTTGGCTTCGATAGCCACGAACGTGCAGAATGAAATCGATTTCCTGGGCAATTCGGTGCGAAAACCCGGCCTGGAAGATCGGCAATGGGCGGGCACTTCCCACACTGCCAAGCAGCAGCGGTGTTGCCAGAGCAGCGACGATCACAGCGGTCATGACAAGCTCTTTTCGCCCGTGGGTGAGCGCTTGATGGATTGTTTTGACAGACCACCAGGTACCGGTAGTGATGGCGGCCATCAGCAAAATACCCGCGGCGCTGTATAGCCAAAAGGATTTGAGCGGCAGCGTTTTGTACAGCAGCCGAATCAAAACCGGCAGAAACTGTGCATCGACGTAAAGATTAAACGGGCGGAAAAAATACATGGGCACCAGTTCATCTGCGCTGCGAAACAATCGCAAAAAAACCACGATCAGTGTCAGCCCCATCCATAAACTGCGCTTATAGGGCCAATTTAACACGGCGGCGATACAGAGGACCGCGATGATAAACAACGCTTCAGGTGAAATTAGCAGCAGCGACCCCGGCGATTCCTGCGGCGCGGGATAACGCAGGTTGAGCAATATGTTTAAAAAGCAGCAGGCCACTGCAAATCCGACCACGGGCTTAAGCGTGCGCATTATTCTGGAAAAGCGCCGGGTATGGGGCAGCGTCTGATTTGGCTCTGGCAGATTCATAACGGGCCCAATTGCGAGTTGTGGGTCTGTTGCTGTCGGGGTAAATGAGTTAAAAAATAATGGATGGCATCCACGGTATCGTTCCAACCGGGCCTTGCAAGGGCAGTCTGGTGTGCGTTCTCACTGAGACGGACCAGATGATCACGGTCCCTGTGAAGACCTAAGATAATATTGGCACACCCCTGGATGTCGCCGGCCGGAATCAAAAAACCGTTAAGGTCATCATGAATAAATTCTATTACCGCTCCGGTGGCAGATGCCACAACCGGCAAGCCATAGGATAGGGCTTCGAGGCAGGCGATGCCAAAGCCTTCGTTGGAAAATGGCATTACACATAATTGGCTGTCTGCCAAAATGTCAACCAGATCTCGCCCGTTCATTGCACCCATCAGACGTACCTGCCGGTCGATCTGATGGGCAGAGATCATACGCTGGATTTCACGCACATGCCTGCGGTTCATTTGCAGACTGCCCACAACCGTCAGGCGCCAGGTATCCGGCGGCAACCGTATCAGGCTTTCAAGCAGACGGTTCAACCCTTTGATCGGGGTGATATTACCGATAAATATCAGCTCCAATGGGCCCGGCCGTCGAGCCCTGCCTACTATTTTTTCAGGGGCTTGCAGGTGACCCAGCCGGTCTGCCCCGGGATTGGCGACAATTGAAGGGGGGCGCTCATCTATTAGATGCTGCACATGGCCACGGGTCGTCTGACTGTTGAAGATAAAAGCATCGACGGTGGTTAGGTACTTTTTCTCTACAGTCCTAAAAAAATGATTGATCCCGTTTTGCCGCGGTTGACTGGAAAGCACCTGATGCACGATGGATATGATCGGAACGCCGCTGGATTTCTGATGTCTTTGATTGAGCCAAAAAATAGAAGGATGGATGAGTTCGTCCTGTAAAATGAGGTCGTAGCTTTTGCGGAAAAGCCTGGCCTTGTTTCCGGGTATGAAATTATCCAGTAACTGTCTACCGTAATGGCGCCAGGGAAGTGAGACAATGTCTACGGTGTGCCCTTTCTGGCGCAAATGCTTTACCAGATATTTATCATACAAAAAACCACCGGTCAGGGTGTCAAGGCTGCCATATATCATCAAGCACAAGCGCATCACAAATCTTTCGTGTAAGCTGCCCAGGCGATGTCATTTTCCCAGATTCTGACGGTCATCGATTTTAAATTTGTCGATTTGAGTTGGTACGCCATGTTTTGCCAGATTAGTCTGGCAAAATGCTCCAGACTGGGGTTCAATCCCTCAAACACCGCTAACTGGTTAAGGGTCTTATCACGGTACTGTTCAACAATAGCATTCAAGGCGTCTTCGATTTCACAAATGTCAACCAGGTAACCATGCTGATCCAGTTTAGGGCCGTCAAAGCGGGTTTCAACCACATAATGATGGGCATGGTTTTCGTTTTCCGGTCCCCAGTCGCCACCCGTTAAAAAGTGGTTGGCTATAAAATCGCGGCGTACAGCAACAGAGTACATCATAACCTCCCTTAATCTTAATTGCGGATTGCAGATTGAGCCATCTGGCATTCTGCGCTTTCAAAATCCGAAATCTGCAATCTGAAATCCGAAATTTTATATGTTCCATTACTCCTGTATCGTATCAGCATGATGGGAATTGATATCGCCTTGCTTGAATGATCTGATTTGAGCCTTGTTAGGCCCTGCCTTTTTCGGAACATATTTTCCCACGCTATGCTTATAGTGAAGATAATTTTTTCCAAAAGCACTCTCCAGATAAACTTCCTCCAACCGGATGCGATAATGGGAATTGAGCGCAAAAATGATCCATCCGATGAGCATCACCACTGAAGGCCGGGCCAGCACAAACCCGCCAAAAATAATCCCCAGGCCAACAGTTATAGGATTTCTGATCGTGCGGTAGATCCCGGCAGTGTAAAGGCACGTTGTTTCGCCAAATTCATGAAAGCTGACATTGGCCCGCAAAGTCGCAACGGCTAGAAATGTCAGAGCGTTCCCCAGCAGCAGCAGGCTGGCACTGATAAGGGACAGCCCGGTGGGCGGTGGCATCTTTATAAACGCCAAAAGATAGCGATTCACAACCGGAAACAAAACCGTCAGCAGCGGAATCATCGATGCGGTCACAACTGCCAGCGTGGCACCGATGGTGCCGACCAGCCGCAGGTTGGCGTGCACGACAATTGCGCCCGCATGCCGTCTGGCCGGCACCGATTTGCGTTTCCGGTTGGCCAGCATTTCAACTGTAGACCCGGCGCTGGGCACCGCAAAAAAGCAAATCTGGTAAATCTGGGCGATATAGGTGGCAATGATAATATAGTCTAACCAATACATATGTTCATCCACACCACCCCATTAAAGGGGGTGTTTTTTTATTAGATTTCGGGTGCTAACTTACTTGGTCTCTGGCTTCTTGCTTCGATTCGACTGAGCTCGTCGCAGGCTGGCTGCTGGCCAAGAGCCAGTGACCAGTAGCCAGCTGCCAGCGGCCTGAACAATGAAGCCTCTTAGCTATCAAAGCCGGGCTGTTGGACGACATCCGTTGCTATTAAGAATCGTATGTAAAAATGACCTGCAGTGCTTCAGCGGGGTTTTTGTCCAACAGTTCATAGGCCTCCTTGGCCCCGGTAAGGGGAAATTCATGGCTGACCAATTGCGCCGGTTTACATTTCCGAATCATTTCCCAGGTCATATCAATCCGTCTTTTTTGGGTCCAACGCCCTAAAAGTTCCGGGGGCAGGGTGCTGACCTGACTGCTGATCAGCTGAATGCGGTTGCGATGAAACCGTCCGCCCAGGTCCAGTTGGGCTTGCTGGCTGCCATACCAGGAACCGAGAACGACCCGGCCGCTGAAACCGACAACCTGAATGGCCTGGTTCAAGGCCTGCGGATTGCCCGACAGTTCATACACCAAATCGGCAGGGCCGGCGGCTTCATCTGGGCCTTCGGCATCGGTCAGGACGTCCATGCTGGCCGGATTTTCGGGATCCAGCGCGATATCGGCGCCCACATCCAAACTGACGCGTCTGCGAGCTGCATGGCGATCGAAGGTCACCAGCTGTTGTAGCGGAAATTGCGCCAACAAAGCTGTTGTGAGAAGGCCCACGATACCCTGCCCGAAAACACTGACGCGCTCGCCGATAGCGGGACGGCCATCCATCAGGAAATTAACGGCGGTCTCCATATTCGGCAAAAAAAGTGCTTCCTTCAGATCAACTGCTTCGGGGAGCACCATAATGTCATTTATGTCTGCTGTGTAATGGCTTTCGTGAGGATGAAAACAGAAGACGTGTCGGCCCTGCCATTTTTGATCTAAACCTGAGCCCACTCTGACCACTTCTCCAACTGACGCATAGCCATACTTCAGAGGATAGCCAAAAGGCTTCGCAAGGGCTTTAATGGTCATGTCAGTCGGCAGTCCGGATGGCACCTGGCCCCGGTATACGAGTAATTCGGATCCGGCGCTGATGGCTGAAAAGAGTGCTTTGATCAAAACCTCCCGGGTCCCTGGCACCGGTATGGATTCTTCATTCACTGCAACCGCGTATGGTTTTTTAAATAGGAGTACCGTGCGTTTCATGTGACCTTCCACCCCGGTCGAGCCCAAACAATGATATCATTGCCCAGATGTTGATAGTGAACCTGATCACATTCCAGGGATTGCGCTATTTCAAGTCCTCGCGAATTGAGAACCGATAATCCGCCGACCAGTTTGGGGGCGATGGTAATAATAAACTGGTCAACCAGTCTGGCATTCAGGAAGCTTGTGATCACCCGGGCGCCACCTTCTACCATTACACTGTTAATTTTCATGCCGGCCAGCAGATCCATCAATGCGTCAAGATCAATTTTGCCGTCCGGGCCGGTTGCACATGTCAAAGGCCTGGCGCTGACTTTTTCGAGTGACCGTCTGGTTGCGATGGAATCGGTTTCTCCGTTTATGATCCAGGTGCTGACGTCATCTCTTTGAACACATTTAGCATCTAAAGGGGTACGCAGATGTGTATCCAAAATAATGGGCTGCGGATTTTTGCCATCAATCCTTCTGACCGATAGTTGCGGGTCGTCGGCCAGTACGGTGCCAATTCCAATTAGGATGGCATCACAAACAGAACGAACTTGATGGGTCAGCGTCCATGATTGGGGTCCACTCAATTCCAGAGGCGCATTATCACGCGAAGCAATGCTGCCATCGATGCTCTGGGCATAACTGATCGTGATAAATGGGCGACTGTATTTGGCGCGAAACTGCGCTGCATAATTCAGCTGGGCTTTCAAGTCTGCAATCGATCGGATGCTTTTGTCTGCATCGTTTTCAGCGATATGGCCTGTCTTTGCAAGCGTTTCGGCATCGGGGCTCCGGCAGGCTTTTACTGTTTTATTGGATAGCACCATGTTCCTCCGATTCTTGAAAAATCAGCGATCTTGGGTTTTGTGGTGGTCTATAAACGCAGCTAGCGGTGGCCATTAGCCCTGGCGTTCTAAAAGCAGCCTGTCTTCCGGTTGCCATATGGATTGCGCGCCCGATCCGGTCAGCATGAGACTGAGCGCACAGAAAAGCAAGAGAAAAAGGCTCAACGGGGCATCCCATGCTGTCAGGGCGCCGGCCACAATTATGCTCAGCAGCAAAGCGCCAAGGCGGGCCATAAAACCCACAGCAATCATAAAGACAGCGACGGCATAAACCGGCGTCGCTGGCAGGCCAAACGGCATGGCGGAATTGAGCACGGCACCTGCAGCAGCGGGCTCGTCCGTGACAGAAGCGACGATAGACTCAAAAAGGAAAACCATGCCGGTCAGGATAATGATCAAACGCAAAAGAACCGGTAACAGCTTTGTTGACAAAAAGTCGAGGTGGCCATCCCAGCGTGTTTGCTGAAGATCGTTGACGCTGGCATAACCGCCGGCCACCAGCGCGTCTCTTAAAAATCCCGCCAACAGGGGTATCATGAAAATCGTTGCGGCCACCGTCATAACCGGTCGAGAAAAAATCGGCAACAGCGCTACGGCCACCAAACCCATCTGGAACCCGGCAATCATTCGTTTGGCCGGATGGGGCTTGATTTTGATTACCCGTCCATTGTTCTTCTTTCGCTGCCAGATATGGGCTTGAAAAATGTAATACGCCAGGCTGACGCCAATATAATAAGATGGTAGTCGATCATGCCCGATGGCCAAAATAGGCGCAACCAGCAGGCCCAGAGCATCGATTTGGGTGTCGAGCCACTCTCCCAGCCGGGTTTCGGATCGCATGGTTCTTGCCAAAAAGCCGTCGACGTAGTCCAAGACAGCCGCAATGATATAAATGGCACCGGGTACCCAGATCAACCAGCTGGAGCCTGCCGTAGAACCCGGTGGCTCCTGAAACAAAAATCCGCCCAATGCGGCGATTAAAAAGCCGCGTCCGACGGTCAGCCAGTTGGCAACGCCTAAAGCATTATGCAAAGCCGTGTTCTGCACAGAGCGGCTTTTGTCCAAGCCGAGCCACAACAGCCATAACACAACCGCGCTGATACCTGCTGTTTGCAGCATCCATTGAAAAGCGGAGATCGGCTGCCAGACGACATAAAGCCAGCTGAAGCCTGCCATGCTAAACAGCAGGCCCGTAATACATGCTGTCCACCAGGCACTCTGCACGCGACACCGTTCGGTCCCGTCGTCATTGGCGCAACGCTGTTGTATGATTTGTGCTTCGAGCATTTTTGATTTTCAAGATCAGGTGGTATAGCGGATCGCCATTGCCGACAGAATCGTCGTTGACGGCTGCTCACAGAATTATAAGATTCCACTGACAACATAAGGCGTCTTTTATCGTTGGCAATCCGCGTGCTTATCGGCCATGGCGCTGATAGTTGTGCCAGCATGCGCTCTGGATTGATTTTGTCGTAAGTCAAAGGCCTTTCCCGTTTTATCCTTAAATCCTGCTGCCGTGATCCCGCTCTGCGCTATGCCGACATGAACCAGGCCCTGGCGGATCTAAAACGCATCGCCGCAGCCTTGGAAGTTCCCCACTAAAAGACAGCTATCCCCTGTGTCTGGTTAGACGGAACGGGCATATTATTTCCCCAAAGGCGATATAATTGTTCTAGTGCTGGTGGCCCGATATTTGTGATGTGATTAGCTGAGGGGTCGGGGAGTTTTCCTTCAATTGACGGCGGAATGAAATATCAGCGACTTGAGCGTGCAAACTCAGGGTTAAGGGAGTGTAGCGAAAGAACAGAATTCAAATAGAAAATAATGGGTTAGACCTAAAATCAAATTTTCGCC
>JAHEIW010000389.1 GCA_024639185.1 Deltaproteobacteria bacterium
TATCGGGGATCCTTTCGGTCCCTGATAATTTTGATCACCATAAAACCACCGGCGTTATTTTTGCCCACGGTGCCGCCAATGACATGTACAATCCGTTGATCCGGTTTGTCGCCCGGGGCATGCATCAGGCGGGTTATCTGACGCTGCGGTTTAATTTCCTTTACAAAGAAAAAGGTAAAAAATCTCCCGACTCTCAAGCCAAACTGGTTCAAACCTGGCAAAGCGTTTATCATTTTTTGAGCAACCACCCGAAATACAGCCCGCAAACCATTGTTGCCTGCGGCAAATCCATGGGCGGACGTGTGGCTTCTCAGATGGTGGCTGAAGGACAGCTGTCTGTAAACAGCTTGATTTTTATAGGATATCCATTGCACGCGCCGGGAAAAAAAGACCAGTTGCGCGATGCGCATCTGTACCGGATCCAGATACCGATGCTCTTTTTTGCCGGAACACGCGATGCCCTCTGCGACCTCGACCGCCTCAAAACGGTTTTAGATCGCCTGACTGCCTCCTGGGACCTGGAAATCATTGATGGTGGCGATCATTCCTTTCGGGTGCCCAAAACCCATCCCGTATCTCAGGATGATACCTATGCGCAGATTCTGCAAGCCGCAACAAACTGGCTGGCTGAACAACATTAAGCGATTACCCGTGAATGGGTGTGTAAAACTAGATACTATTGCTGCCGGCGCCTTGTGACTGCAGCCTTATCATTAGCATCAGACTTGCACGATCCCATTTTATGATTAGGATATTACTTGAAGGCATTCACGTTTAACCTTTCCAGGTCGCTGGACCTTTTTTAAGATAACCATCAAGGTATAATGTTAACATCTGGAATGACCTTCCCATTGCCAGGGCGCTGGTAGTCACTATGGGGAAAGTCGCCTACCCTCAGGATGCGACCCTCCGCCAATTTTTGTGATCATTAAGCCCAGCCCGCTATCTTATCTTAAAGCCGATGAAGTCGCTCTCTAACTTTCAGGTCAAATTCAAGACAATGTAGGCCATTTAGGTTTAACCATAGATCGGCTCCAAGAGGGGTGCATGACGAATCCTCCTATCATAGAATTTAAAAATGTGACCAAGCGATTTGGTCATCGCACCATTCTGGATCGGGTTAACCTGCAAATTCCCGAAGGTGATGTCACCACCATCATCGGCAAAAGCGGCGAGGGTAAAAGTGTCCTGCTCAAACACATTATCGGGTTGCTGAAACCCGAAGAAGGCAGCATTCTTTATCGGGGTCAACCCATCGAAAAGATGCCACGCAAAAACTGGAATGCCTATTTATCGCAGGTCAGCTATATGTTTCAGAACAACGCGCTGTTTGATTCCAAAACGGTATATGAAAATGTGGCCCTGCCCCTGATAAAATTCAACGGTCTTACCAAAAAACAAATTCATGCCCGGGTAATGGCCCGTATCGAGCAAACCGAATTGACAGATGTAGCGCACCAATACCCATCCGAACTCTCGGGCGGGATGCAAAAGCGAACCGCCCTGGCCCGGGCACTGGTAACGGATCCTAAAATTGTTTTATTTGACGAATTAACCACCGGACAGGATCCCATTCGCAGAAATACCATCCTGGGAATGATCGCTGAATACAAAAAAAAATATGGCTTCACAGCGGTGTTAATCAGTCACGATATTCCGGATGTATTTTTCATTTCCGATCATATCCTGGCCCTTTACGATAAAAAGATTGTCTTTCAGGGCTCCCCCGAAGCGTTTGAAGAATTCGAACATCCCTTTTACGATGAGATTATCAACAGCCTTGAAGATTTGCAGGATGAGTTAACCGGCCTGCATTCCCGGCGCCAGTTTAAGGTCCGCTATCAGACCGACCTGGCCCGTCATAACGGCCACCGACACTTCATTGTGGTTTTATTTACGCTGGAAGACCTGGATCGCATTATCGATAACCTGGGGCACGCCGCGACCCAGGTCAGTATCCGGACAATGGGCGAGTACATCACCAGGCACTTCGGTCTGGTGGGGGGATTCTCAGCCCGGCGCCGCATCAACCAGTTCAGCACGGTTTTGCCGTTTTCCGATCTGGAGGAGGCTGAAGCCATTTTGGCGGACTTCACCCGGGATTTCCGGGAAAACGGGTTGATCAGCATTGAAAATGCAGCCCGGGAAGTCAACCCCGCAGTGCGTTGCTTTGAGTTTGTGGTTACGGCCGGGTTGGCGCGCGGGGGCGACAACGTCGAGCTGGATTCCATCATGGAGTTTGCAGAGTTTAAGAAGGAGCCGGTTGCACAATTTCAGTGCAACATATAGAAGCTGCCGTAAAAATGCATCTAACGCTCAATGGCTGCGCTCTCCAGGATAAATGGATTACACACCTAATTTTATT
>JAHEIW010000048.1:0-5666 GCA_024639185.1 Deltaproteobacteria bacterium
AATATGTCCTCTGAAAAAAGGGGATTGATCTGATAATGGCTAACTTCAACCGCACGCACCGTCACCCCATCTTGGATGAATTCTATATGCATGGGATACCAGATTTTGCCAATGGGTTGCCAATCGGTGTACCGAATTTCCATAATGCCGCCACGGTCGTCATCTGCAGATGGGATAATTAACCGCTGGGGTTGAAAGGTCTCCTTGTCAACCCAGATCTGGGGGCCTGTCTGGTCCGGGAATTCAGCACCGATGACAAATGCAATCCGATCGTCAAATTTGCCCAGGCTGGAGACGGCAACATCAATTCCAAGAGCCATCAATCGTTCAGAAAACGACTCTTCAGAGCGGTACAGCAGCAGGTCCTTATAAAGGTCAAAACGCGACTCGGTAAATCTGGCAATTGCGCCGTCAATTACCGTCAGCGTTTGCCCGTTGTTATAGACATAGATCCGCTGGTTTGTATCCGAGATAATATCGGATCGAAATGCCCGTGAAAACAGGTAGCGGATAGACTCTTCCAATTGTATAATGTTTTTTTCAACCGGTAAGCGGTCTGTTTCATCCGTCTCCGCCGGCTGATCGTTCAGCTGCTCGGCTGTATCATAAACAGGCCTATCATCTGCGGATTCGGTCAAAATTTCAGGTTCAGGATCGATATTGTAAAAAATAACCCGTTGCGAAACGAACAGACTGTTCGCCTGCCCCAGTTTTTCGCTAATGAGTTGGATGATGTGGGGGCCCTGCAGCACGTATGGCTGCACCCTGGCCGGAATAAATATTGCGAGGGCCAAACTCAAGATGGTTATGACACTTTTTTTAAAATAAGTCATCGTTATCGTTAAAATAGTTCACTGGAGAAAAACGCCGAAGCACCGAGCTCTTCTTCAATTCGGATGAGCTGGTTGTATTTTGCCACGCGATCACTGCGGGACATGGAGCCCGTTTTTATCTGGCCGCCGTTTACGCCAACCACCAGATCGGCGATAAAGGTATCTTCTGTTTCTCCCGAACGATGCGAGATGATGGTCGTGTATCCGACCTGTTTAGCCAGTTCAATAGCATCCAGGGTTTCAGTAACGGTTCCAATCTGATTCAATTTTATTAAAATTGAGTTGGCAATGCCCTGTTCGATGCCTTTGTTGAATATCTTGGGATTGGTCACAAATATATCATCACCGACAATTTGGATACGGCTTTCGAGTCGATCGGTCATAATTTTCCAGCCGTCCCAATCCCCTTCAGCAAGTCCGTCTTCAATCGACACAATTGGATACTTGTCAACCAGTTTTTCATAGTAGTCGATCATTTGCTGGGCGTTCAGTTTTTTATTTTCCGAACTTAGAGCGTATTTGCCTCCTTTGAAAATTTCGCTGGCAGCCACATCCAGTGCGAGTCCGATTTCTTTACCCGGTTTATAGCCGGCAGCTTCAACGGCCTGTAAAATCCTCTGAATGGCGACCTCGTTGGACTCCAGATCTGGCGCAAAGCCTCCTTCGTCGCCGACAGCCGTGCTGAGCCCCTGGTCTTTAAGAATCTTTTTTAATTGCTGAAAGATCTCGGCACCCATCTGAACCGCCTGAGCGATTGATTTCGCACCGAAAGGCACAATCATAAATTCCTGAACATCCAGATTGTTGGCCGCATGCGCTCCGCCATTGATGATATTCATCATCGGAACCGGAAGGTAGCGTGCATTGATACCGCCCAGATAACGGTAAAGTGGCACTGCGTATGCTGCTGCAGCTGCCCGGGCAGCTGCCATGGATACCCCCAGAATGGCATTGGCACCCAGCTTTGATTTATTGGATGTGCCATCAAGTTCAAGCATAGATTTGTCCAGCAAGGCTTGATCGCCGGCATCCATGCCGGCGATGGCGGGGGCAATTTTGTTGAGAACATTTTTTACAGCCGCCGAAACGCCTTTGCCCCCATATGCTTTGGATCTTTTGTCCCTCAGTTCCAAAGCCTCGCGCTTTCCAGTCGAAGCTCCGGAGGGCACAGCTGCTCTGCCCACGGCACCGCAGGCCAACATTATATCCACTTCTACCGTAGGATTTCCTCTTGAATCCAGAATTTGCCTTGCTTTTACATCGACGATTTCCGTCATGTCACTCTCCCTCCCGTTTAGTGGCACAAAAAGGCCTTAAACACTGCAACGATTTGGCCGGAGCAGCGAAACACATCTTGCCGGTATTAAAAGGTTCACGTATCTGCGGCCAGCTGACACCAGTTATGGGCAGAATCATATTTTCGCAGGTTTTTGGCAACCCGGCCGAATGGTGGAATTCAAAAGGAACTGGCCATGTTGCTTGACAAATATCGGGGAAATGTTACTCTGCAATAGCTTTGATGTCAAGTAGGGCCGGGTCGAAAGAAGTACGCTTTATACGCATAAAGATTTGTAAAATATGGAAGAAAAAGGCAAAGATTTGTATAGCGCTGCCCACCTTTTCGTAGCTGCCATGCGGGTGTGCGAATATCAAATGAGCTCTCCGCCAACGATTGAAGATATATCTAAAATGCTGGCAACGTCTTTGGAGCGCAGCAACTATATTTACAGAAAGCTAAAAGAGCTGGGCGTTATTGACAGTGCAGAAGGCTCATATGGGAATCGATTGTTCGTGCGAGACCATCTGAAAATTGAAGAAATCCCCCGCGATGCCAATGGAACACAATTTGATGAAGAATTGCAAAAATTTAAAGATTCCCAGAAGGCGCTGACGGAAAAAATTGAAACGATTCAAGCCCAGCAAGCCCAAAAGAAAAAAGACCTCTTTGCCGAAATGGAAAAAAAACTCAAGCAGGAGCTGGATAAAAAATAGTTCTACCCTAATACCTTTTCGCGCATTCAACAGCTGCACCACACCGGATTACCGGATTATTATTGCAGGGATGTATACCGGTTTACCGGTTCGCCTGATCGTTTCTCCTGCCAGAAATTTCAAACCAGGCCAACCACCAAATATCACGATGATTTTTTGCTTGACATAAAATTGCCTTTATCATTAAGCTTATTGCTGCAGCCATCCAATTTGTATTGTTTTCAAACACATAAAATAACTATGGTAACCCGATTGCAGTAGCCGCTCACGATTAATCGTGCGCGGCTGTGTAATCGTGGCTAACGTTGCAGTGCTATAATTTCCCTCTGAATGGAATGTTATCAATGGACATAGGTAGACCCGAGCAATCAGAGATTTTTTATCGCAGGGTCCATCGCAAGGATCATGACCAGATCGCCCTCGATGCGGAGATGATTCGCTTGCTGATCGCCATCAATGAAAAAAAGAGTTTGTCTCAAATTGCCGCTGAAGTGCAGATGGAACCAACAACGCTGAAAAAGAACTTGGGCAGGTTAATTCAATTAGGACTGGTTGAACCCGTTAAAAAGGGTCTGCCGGTTTTGGATAAAATCTTCCTGCAGGCCTTAAATATCAACTTGTCCAGAGCCATTGGACCGATGGCCGAATTGTTAATCGAAGAAGTTGTATCGGAGATGGAAATAACCGGCCCCGGTATCCCCGTAGATCAGGCAGCTGAAATGATTACTGCGCTTTCCCACGAAATACCGGATCCGGAAAAACGGATCGAGTTTAAAAAATCCATGATGGATATTCTAAATAAAAAGCGAATTTACACGGAGGAGCCCAGACCATGATGGACATTATTTGTGATGAATGCGGGAAAAAATATCGTGTTGACGAAACGAAAATGAAAGGTCAAAAAGCCAAGGTTAAATGCAAAGCCTGCAATAACATCATGGTTGTAACCAAGCCTGCCCCCGCAGTCCTGGATGAACCATCGCCGGTGCCTGATATCCCCGGGGAGCAACCGCTGTCGGAACCGCAGATGCCCGATCAGACCGCTGAGCGAACGGCATCGTTGCGCCCGGAAGCGGAGGATTTGCACCGTGAGGCGCCCCCATATTACGGTGGGCAGAAAGTGCGTTTCGGTCTATTTGGCAAAATTATCACCGTTATGCTCATCGTCAGTTTATTGCCTTTTGCCATTTTCTGGGGAATTACGTTGCGGGAGACCAATGAACGCATTCGCACCGATACCGAAATGCTGATGGCCCAAACAGCCTCGGGTTTGGAAAATCAGATCAACGGGTGGGTTAATAACAATGTTGCCATTTTACGCACCGCCGCGAAGCTGCCTGAAATCCAATCAATGGACGGCATAATGCAGAAGCCCATACTGGAAACCATTCAAAAACAATACCCCTGGATGTATCTGGTATTCACTGTAGGGCCTGATGGGTTTAACGTTGCCCGCAGTGATGATGTGCCGCTAAAAGATTATTCCGATCGCCAGTATTATAAGGATATCATTAACGGAAAAGGCCTGAGCTGGCAAACATTGATCGGCAAAACATCCAAGAAGCCGGCTCTGGTATTGTCGGTTCCGATTAAAGCAGCAGACCAGACCGTGGGCGTAATGGCAGCGGCAATGAACATTGACGAAATATCCAAAAGCATTGTGACATGGAAAAAGGGTAAAACCGGACACGCTTTTTTGGTGGATGAAAAAGGCTTTGTGGTCGCCCATCCCAACAGACAATTTGTGGCCAAACGCAAAAACCTCAACAGTCATCCTTTGATCGCCAATTACCGCAAAAAAGGCTGGACCACCATTACCACTCGATTTGATATCGCAAGCGACAGGCCGGCGCTGGGTCACGTCCGCAGCAATAATTATGGATGGGCCCTGGCCATGCAACAGGAAGACAGTGAGGTGTTTGCTGCATTAAACCGCATGCAAAAATTTGCGCTGACCCTTCTGGGCTGCACCATATTGCTAGTTTCGGTCATCGCTTGGTTTTCAGCCCGTGCGATTGTGACACCGGTAATGAAGCTGACCGATGCAGCCGAACGCATGAGTCTGGGTGAATTGAACGTAAAAATTGATATAAAATCAAAAGATGAGATCGGTTTGTTGGCCCAGGCGATTGGCCGCATGCAGACCAGCTTGAGGCTGGCCATGAACCGGCTGCGTCGAAAAAGATAAAACCGGTCTTGGAGCATTCATCTCTTGCCCAGTGACTGTGTTACATTCCGCTTGAAAATGCTCGCGTACTACTGTGTGCGCTCCGCTTTTAAATCGAATCGCGCCTTGCCCTCGAACAATATCTAAACGCTCTAAGCCCGGTTTACTTATTTTTTATCTGCTATTCATTAATGGTGGGATGCTAGCGCCCATTCAATAGCGGCGTACTTTCCAATAACCAATAACGAATAACCAATAACACACTCCCATAATGGCAACTTCTGCCAAATTACATCGGACAGAGGGTATTTGCATCATCGCCCAGAAACTGTACCGACGATGGTGACTTCGATGGTGCGTTGACGGCGGCGATTGTCATGGTTGATGGCCACGACCTGTTGCCAGGTTCCCAATTTTAGACGCCCGTTTCGGATTGGCAGGGCAATTGAGGGCCCTAATAACGCGGCCTGTACATGGCTGTGCCCATTGCCGTCATGCCAGGCTTTTTCGTGTTCGTATTCCAATTCCGCAGGCGCCATGCGATTGACGGCTGCCATTAGATCGCTGACCACTCCGGGTTCATATTCAATAGTTGTCAATGATCCGGTGGATCCCACCATGGTGGCACTTAAGCTACCGTTCTCAACATCAGATTCATAAATCAGTTGCTCAAG
>JAHEIW010000048.1:5766-30096 GCA_024639185.1 Deltaproteobacteria bacterium
CCATTAGATCGCTGACCACTCCGGGTTCATATTCAATAGTTGTCAATGATCCGGTGGATCCCACCATGGTGGCACTTAAGCTACCGTTCTCAACATCAGATTCATAAATCAGTTGCTCAAGTGACGGTGTGATATCACGAATATCCGGACCTGTTTCAAGACCGACTTCGACAGATTTACAAAAAAGCGTGATAGCTGGCATATCTACTTTCCTCCTTTGGCAGGCCGCCTTGACTCATCCGTTATTGCGCACCTAAACAGCGGAGATGCTTTGCTGTTTTTATCAATGCACCTCATGAATTGAATACTTCCAAAGCGTCGCAACTGTCTATCACGGGTTGTCAATAAATTTGACGAAAATGTCAAACGGTAAGATAGATTTATCTTTTTCTATACAGGACTTGCGCACAGGGGTGACCTCAAAAGTGCAGTATTGTCGCTAAATTAGCCGTGTTAAAAAAAAGTTCGTGCATAAAAATGCACAGAATACCTCTTGAGTAAGTTTGTTAATATCAATAAATGAATGCATTTTCATTTTTTTAATATAACATAACCATATGTAATTTATACTATAATCAGTTTTTCCGCTCAGAAAAATATCCCCAGAATTTATTTTGGCAAGAAATTTGCTGCTTAATAAATCTGTGTATTCCCATTCTGAATGTGTTCACCCCCAAGCCTAAGAGGTAAGTCGATGGAGCGCCGAAACCAACCACGTTATGGGGTTAAGCAGGGCACTTTTGCCGTCCTGAGGTCCACGTCAATTGAATTGAGCAAGATAAAAGATATGAGTATGGGCGAGATTGCCTTCGCGGTCATCAAATCCAAGCCCATCAAAATGGGTCAAGTCGTCAATATTTCAACCGATGGGCTGGCTTTTCATTACATTGACAGCAAAAAAGGTTCAAATAGTCTGTTTAAGATGGATATCTTATTTGCCAAAGACGCTTTTTTTCTGGACCGGATACTCTTTAAGCCGGTTTTTGATTTTGAAATTAAGACGGACATTCCGCTAAACTCCTTTGCGATTCGCAAATGCGGGGTCAAATTTGGAGAATTAAACCAGCGGCAACGCTCACAATTAGAATATTTTATCGGCCACCATACGGTGGATTCGGCAGAACTAAAACCGGCGCTTCACCGCTGGAATGACGAAAGATTGATGCTGTTCCGCGCAAATGAAATGGTCGAATCGCTGGCCTGATGGCTCAACACCTAAATTCCTTGCTGGGCAGATGATAAATAAGCGTAAATATCCACGGCGATTTTGTTCAGAGTCCTCGTTTTTTGCAACGCGATACGGCGTCCACGAATGCTTCATTAAAAATCTGGGTACCAAAGGGGCATTTATTGAGACGGATTTGTTTTTGCCCGAAGGACATATTGTTACGATCGCGGTGCCCACACATGGGTGGATAAGCAGTCTTAAATTAAAAGGCAAGGTCGTCTGGGCTGATCAAGAAGGCTTTGGTGTTGAATTTGGAGAACCGATTCTAATCTAAGTCGCCCTTTTAACTCACATCTCAATCCTCCCTTATCGTGCAACGACAGAAAGTCATCACACTGTACAACACGGCTTCAGGACGGTTATGCGTCGCATCCGCTTCAAACAGCGCTTACCTTCAAAGCCACCATATTGTGAAATAAACTTCTCAAATACTCACACCTCCTTTTCAGAACCACATCCGACTTAAATTTATTTAAATTCGTAACTATCTGTAATTCAATAAAATATCTTGCACGTGGAAATAACTGATTGAGTTTGCACGCTTTTTGCAGCGATTTGGGGCAAGAGTTATATTTTCATACGCAGGGAATTTTTGTAAGGTTTGAGAAAGCCGTGTTATTTTGGGGTTAGATATGCTCCCGCACTAACCGTAAACAAAATGACCGAAGTCAAATCGAAAAGAAGAGGACGTGTCAATATGCGCAAAGAATCATCTTGCCTCAACCAGAATGGTTTTACATTAATTGAAATCGTTTCGGTGATGATCATCATGGGTGTTGTCGCATCCGTGTCGATACAAAAATTTGATATTGTATCCGATACTGCAAATCAAAGAGCCTTGATCAGTGGCATAAAAGAACTCAATGTCAGAGAGTCACTCGTATGGTCGAATATGAAGATATCCGGCACGGGCTATACCCAAGATGAGGATTTATGGACTACGGTCGAACCGATCCTGCAACTGGCCCGTGGATATGAATGGGCGGCAGGGCCGGATAGAAATTCAGGCGGCACCCTCAAATTCAAAACTGCCTCCAGATCCCTTAACCGACAAGTTTCATCTGATTCATCCGCCGGCAGATGGCAGTAAGCAAGCCATTTTCACCAAAGGCAACCCTTTTGAAAAGCAGCGTCGCAACGACGCTGCTTTTTTTTGCCCATCCAGATACAGCGCTTTTTTACAAAACCAGCGACTCAATAAATTCCAGCAATTGATTCAGGTTCTGGCAAGGACGGACCTCGTCACAGTATTCCATATAGGTTCGCATTTCGCTGTCGCCTGTATACCAGAAATAGGGCGTTTCGGGATTCAGCCAGATCACCCGGCGGCTTCTGTCGCGCATATCATCCAGGATACCGGCTTCCGGATTGCCGTAGTTTGTCCGGCCGTCGCCGATAATGATCAGGGTCGTTTTTTTATTGAGCATATCCAGATGTCTTTTTTTAAACTGGCGAAACGTCAGCCCGTAATCAGTGGCCGCATTGTACTCAATATCGGCCTCCTTCAATATTTTTTCAATGGCCTGGTTAATTTCAAAATCCTCAAAAACATGGGTAACCTCATCCAGACCGGCCACAAAAACAAAACTGCGCACCTGGGTAAAGCATTCCTGCAATGAATAAAGCATGTTCAACATGAACCGCGCCGCCGACCATACGGAACCGGAGACATCGCACAGCGCAACAATTTTGCTTTTCCGCAAGGGCCGATGGCGATAATACAGCTCCATCGGAATCCCCTGATAACCGGCAGCCCGCCGTAAGGTCTTTTTGATATCCAGCACACCCCGATTCCGCCTTGCATAGCGTCGGCTGATGGTATCTTTAAGTCTGCGCACCAGTTGTTCAATCACCTCACGCATGTTTGCCACTTCTTTTTGAGTCAGCGATGCAAAATGAATTTCCCCCAGTTGGTCCAGCCGCTGTCGATACGATATGTTTCTATCAGCGTCGTTCGCGGATGCCTGACGGTCCTGGGTTAATAGCCGGCGCGCCGTGTTCAGCCGGCTTTTAAAAAGCGCATCCAAGTCGCGACGCATTTCCCAGTCAAGCTGTTGTCGGTGGTCCGCCAAAAATTGTCCCAGAGCCTCCTCTGCTGCATTGAGCGCCAGCATCATTTCAAGGCGCTGCGTCACCGCGCCCAGATTCGCACCTGGTCCGCGGTTTTGATCATCGGCTCCGTATCCGATCTGCTGAAGCTTCTCAAAGTAGGGCAGTGGATTGCCATCTAAGAAGTCCAGCACCGTTTGCATGTTCGGATGGTCTTCCTGTGCCGGTGCCAGTGTTTGCAGAATATCTTGTACCTGTTGCGCCAGAGGTTCGGAGTGAACAATTGAAGCATCCTGCCGCAATTCATGAAAAAACATCTGATACAGACGGTTGAAATGGCGCTGCTCCCGCCGGCTTTTTGCAAAATTGGCACGTAGGACCGCTGCAAATTGCGGCTCTTCTGCGATATCAACCAGCTGCATTTGATTGAGACAATCGAGCACTTCTGAAGTGGCTATCCGCAAACCGACGGTGCGGGCTATACCAACGAATTTTAAAACCAGATTTACCATAAAAGAAAATGCCTGAAGTTTGGAATGCCTATAATGACTAAAAAAAACATGCTGATGATTAAAAAATTTTAGGCACTTTTAGATCATTTGCTAGTTGATGATCTGCGATAGCTTGTCTTGAACCAGATCCACATCGGCTTGATATTTGAGAATCACATTTAAGGTGTCCCTGACCACTTGCGGGCTGAGATCTTCGATTTGAAGGGCCAGTAAGGATTGGGCCCAATCCAAAGTTTCTGAAACACACGGTTTCTTTTTGAGGTCCAAATCCCGTATTTTATGGATGGCATCGATCAGCTGGGCGGCCAGTATTGCTTTAATTCCGGGAATTTTAAGCCGCACGATTTTCATTTCCAGTTCGCGATCCGGATAATCGATATACAAATGAATACAGCGCCTTTTCAGGGCGTCGCTCATATCGCGTGAATCATTGGAGGTTAAGAATACAAAAGGGATATTAAGCGCTGTGCGGGTGCCCAGTTCCGGAATGGATATCTGAAAGTCACTCAACACTTCCAGCAAAAAGGCCTCGAATTCAGGATCGGATTTATCGACCTCATCGACGAGCAACACAACCGGTTTTTCAGACGATATGGCCTGCAGCAGCGGTCGTGGTTGAATAAAGCGCTCGGAAAAAAAAGCATCTTCCTGGTCCGCGATGCGATCCACCGCTTCGGTCAAACTGCGAGCGCCGGAAACGACATCATCAATTTTTTCCTTGACCATCTGAGTATACAGCAGTTGCTTGGCATACTCCCATTCGTACAGCGCCTTGGTTTCATCCAGCCCCTCGTAGCATTGCAGACGGATCAGCTTGCGCTCCAGGCTGCGGGCAACGGCTTTGGACAGTTCGGTTTTACCCACGCCGGCCGGACCTTCAACCAGCACCGGTTTTAGCGTGGCCTGGGCCAAAAAAACAACCGTGGCGATGGTTTTAGAACAGATATAGTCAGCAGACTCCAGCGAGGCGGCCACGTGCTCAACATCTTTAAATTTTGTTCGTTTTTTACCCATTATATTTCACCTTGGTATCGGAGCAGTCACGCGTGACAGTGTTAACGCACAATAGCACACCGCAGTTTGAGATTAAAGAAAATATAACCAAGAAACCGTAGATCGTTACTCACTTTTAAAAAGTGGTTTAACAAAATCAGAGCTCAACAAGATTAGTCGATGACCGACTTTTTGCCGGCTCATTTTATTTCTACTTGATATTGTAATCGTTCCAAATTACTTTGGGTATAATCTCGATTCAATGCGCGGCCTTTGCAGTTTGTTTTATTTGTCGGCTGCAAGAATGAAACGATCAAAAAAATAATTTGATCCGGCTAAATCACATCCATTACGGCGGGAGCCATCCTCCATGACAAAATTTAAACGCTTCCATCTTAAAAACGAAATGCTGCTGGCCAACTTTTCGGCAAATTTTATTGCGGTCACTTTTTTCCAGGTGCTCATGTTTCGGGCAGAGCCCGATCCGCCGGAACATATCTGGCAAAATCCCTGGTTCGAAATGATTGATATACTGTTTACGCCTGCTGCATTCATCTTTGTCGTGGTAATGACGCTGCGCTATGAGCGACCCATTCGGCAATATTTAGAAGCTAAATTTTCCAATAAATCCGTATCAAAAGATTTGGAGGATACGGCGCGTCGCAGGGTGTTAAATGAACCTTACGTTCTCATCTGTCTGAGTTTAAGCATGTGGTTGCTGTCGGCTATTATCTACTCGCTATTGTGGTGGATATTGGATGTGGGCTCCTATTGGATCCATCGTACGTTGTTCATGAGCCTGAGTACCGGTTTCATTACCGTTACCCTGGCATTCTTTCTGCTCGAGCATGTGTTGCAAAAGCGATTGGCCCCTTATTTTTTTCCGGAAGGAGAATTGTCCAGGATTCCAAAGACGCTGCGCATCAGGATACGGACCCGGCTGGTCGCCCTTCTTTTTGCCTGTAATTTGATCCCCCTTTTCTCGATCCTGCATATATTTTACCGAATCACAGGCACCGACTATGATCCGATGACCCAGCTGGATATTTTACGCTCTGCCATATTCGTTAATACATCGATTTTCATCATTGCTGGGCTATGCCTGACGATTCTGGTCAGCCGCAATCTGACATTACCATTTTCTGAAATTATTCATACATTGCAAGGTGTCAGAAACGGCCGCTTTGACAAAAAGGTGCGGGTTACCACAAACGATGAGATCGGCTATACCGGCGATGCCATTAATGAAATGACCGAAGGGCTCAAGGAGCGCCAACGGTTGCAGCACTCTTTGGATATCGCCATGGAGGTCCAGCAGAATCTGCTTCCTGCTCAGGACCCCCAAATTGATGGTCTGGATATTGCCGGTACCAGTATCTATTGTGAAGAAACCGGCGGAGACTATTACGACTATATAATGACCGAGGCAAACAGCCAGACAAAGATCTGTGTGGTGGTGGGCGATGTTGCCGATCACGGCATCCCATCGGCATTGCTCATGACCACTGCACGAGCATTTTTGCGCCAGCGTACCTCGCGATCAGGGGATCTGGATCAGGTGGTTGCTGACGTTAACCAACAACTGACCCGCGATGTCGAAGACTCCGGGCGTTTCATGACGCTTTTTATTTGTGAGATTGACCGCGGCAATCAGGTCATTCATTGGGTCAACGCCGGTCACGACCCGGGGATGATCTACGCTCGCGAAGGCGACGCTTTTAAAGAATTGACCGGCAATGCCTTGCCATTGGGCGTATCTGAAACGGCGGCCTATCAAAAATTTGATAAAAACATCAGCCCGGGCCAGATCATCATGATGGGGACCGACGGGATCTGGGAGGCACAAAATCCCGCCGGCGAGATGTTCGGCAAAGAGCGATTTAAAGACATTATCCGCCAGAATGCTGATCGGCCGGCAAAGGAAATTGTTCAAAAGGTCATCGAGGCAGTTGACGGTTTCTGCGATCCGCTGCAGAAGGCGGATGATGTTACCCTCGTTGTTACCAAGATTAGCTAGAAATCTTTTAAAAAAGTTAGCCTTACCCGCTAGCCGGCCACTGGCGGGTTGACCCGTTGACCCGCATGCAAAAAATATCTCGCAATTAACGGGCCCAACCGGCCAACTAAATGACAGGAGGAATGAATGGACAAACCGATCGACAAATTTTGGCAAATTCGCCTGGCAGAGGTAAAAGCAGCTCTTGAAGCCAACAACTTTGAGGTCTTTCTGGCGGCAGATGCGGCCGATGCGAATAAAATTGTGCTGGAGGATCTGATTCCCCAGCTAAAGCCCTTGACTGTATCCTGGGGCGGATCGATGACCGTTACCGGAACCGGCCTCTATAAAAAGCTGAAAGGGCGGGCGGACCTCGAGATCTGGGACACCTTCGACAATAAAATTTCCGATGATGAAAAAAAGCAGTGCCGACGGCAGGCGCTGCATGCCGATCTGTTTATCACCGGAACCAATGCCGTTACCGAAACCGGTCAGCTGGTGAATCTGGATATGATCGGTAACCGAATTGCTGCGCTGACTTTCGGCCCCCGCTGGGTCATTATTATGGTTGGACGCAATAAAATTGTGCCCGATCTGGAAGAAGCCATGTTGCGGGTAAAACATTACGTTGCGCCGACCAACTCCATGCGACTGGACAAGAAAACACCCTGTGTAAAGACATCTTATTGCGAAGAATGCAAAAGCCCGGACCGAATCTGCAACACCTGGACCATCACTGAAAAAGCATTTCCCAAAGGCAGGGTAAAAATAGTTTTGATTAATCAAGATTGGGGACTTTAGAAGGAGGATATTATGAAAATTATGGTGGGATTTGATGGCTCCAAAGTAGCCGAAGCCGCATTGGAGCTGGCGGCTGAGCATGCGCAGGTATTTGGCGCCCAAATTTTTCTGGTACGATCGATGGTCGGCGGGCCGGAAGTGCCCAAAAGAGACTTTGAAAACAATGAGCGCGAGCTGCAATATCACAAAAATGAATTTCAGAAGCAAGACATACTCTGCGAATCGTTGTTGTCTGTAAGTGGTCTGGAGCCCGGAGAAGATCTGGTTCGATTGGCCGAAGAACAACAGGTGGATGAAATCATCATGGGGGTCAGGCGCCGGTCGAAAGTCGGTAAACTCGTCTTCGGCTCCACCGCCCAATACGTGATTTTAAACGCACCCTGCCCGGTAGTGACGGTCAAGTAGGTTCGCGTTCAACAACAAAATCATTTTACACTCGAAAAGGCTCATCGCCGTTTGGGTCAATATTGATTCACACTGCCTGTGGAAACAAACAGAATTTGTGCTTGAGAGGCATATGATGAAAAATCTTAACGAACAGGCTGCCCTTAATTTGTCGGCTGTCAGGGAGCAAAGACCGCTCATTCATAATATCACCAATTTTGTGGTCATGAATTATACGGCCAATGCCCTGCTGGCCATGGGGGCATCACCGGTAATGGCCCATGCCCTCAATGAAGTTGAAGACATGGTTTCTTTTGCCGCTGCGCTGGTGCTCAATATCGGCACATTGACCGATGATTGGATTGCTGCAATGATAAAGGCCGGCAACAAGGCCAGCGAACAGCGAACACCGATAATTTTAGATCCGGTTGGATCCGGTGCCACAGCGCTGCGAACCCATGCAGCAAAAGAAATTATCGATGCTGCCAGAATCAGCGTGATCCGCGGCAACGCTTCTGAAATATTGTCGCTGCGACACGATAACTCCAAGACAAAAGGGGTAGATTCGATTCATTCGGTCGAAGAAGCTGCCGGTGCCGCAACGGTTTTAGCGGAAGAACTGAATACCCGCCTGGCCATTACCGGAGCGGTGGATCTGGTCACCGACGGCAGCCGCATGCTGCGGGTTGCAAACGGGCACCCCCTGATGGGGTATGTCACCGGCACCGGCTGCACGGCGACTGCAGTGATCGGCGCGTTTTTGGCCGTTGATGATGATCCGCTGAGTGCCACAGCAACAGCGCTGGCCTATTTTGGCCTGGCCGGCGAAGTTGCCGGACGCCATGCTATCGCTCCGGGAAGCTTTATGATCCAGCTGCTCGATGCGCTTTACACGATTACGCCGCAGGACCTTCAAAACGGTGCTAAGATCGAAGTAGCCGGTTGATCCGCTGGCTGCTTGTTTGCTGGCTGCTGGCTACTTGCTACTGGCTACTTGCAACCTGAGACGCGGAACGCACAACCCGCAACTCTGAAACCTTGGAACTCTGAACCTGAAAAAGCCAGAAGCAAGAGGCCAGAAGCAAGAAGCCATAGATCGGAGGCAGGCCTGATGAAATTATCCAACATCGACTATTCATTGTATTTTGTGACCGACCGGAGTCTGGCAGGTGGTCGCGCAACCCTTGAAATTGTCACCGCTGCCGTTAACGGCGGCGCCAGTATAGTGCAATTGCGTGAAAAACAGTGTTCCACCCTGGAGTTTATCGAGCAGGCCCTGAGTGTTAAAGCATTCCTAAAAACCCGCAATATCCCATTGATCATCAACGACCGGGTCGATGTCGCTCAGGCGGTCAAGGCTGATGGTGTGCATCTGGGTCAAACGGATATGCCGCTGGAAACGGCCAGAGGCATCCTGGGCGATACAATGCTCATCGGCATTTCAGCCGAATGTCTTGCAGACGCCATCGCGGCTGAAAAAGGTGGCGCCGACTATCTGGGCGTCAGCCCCATATACGCCACCCCTACCAAAACCGATACGGCACCCGCCCTGGGGCTAAAAGGGCTGCGGGAAATCCGCCAGGCCGTAAAGCTGCCGCTGGTGGGCATCGGTGGTTTAAAGCGCGACAACACGGCTGCGGTCATTCGCAACGGCGCGGATGGCGTTGCGGTGATTTCAGCGATTGTAGCCGCCGATGACCCCGAAGCCGCTGCCCGCGAATTATTGCAGGTGATAAAAGAGGCCCAAAAGACATGAGCCTGAAAGAAATCGGTGAATTTGGATTCATCAAAAAGATCAGCCGCGGCTGCCTGATTCGGCCGGATACGATCGTCAAAGCCATCGGCGATGATGCCGCCGCTTTCAGAAGCGACCCCGAGCAGCTGACACTGATGACAACCGATTTACTGGTCGAGCGCATTCATTTCCTGCGCGCGGCCATATCCGGCTTTGATCTGGGTTATAAGGCGCTGGCTGTCAACCTGAGCGATATCGCCGCCATGGGCGGCACTGCCCGGGAAGCATTTGTCAGCATCGCCATTCCCGACGATTGTCAGCTGGATTATCTGGATGACATATATGACGGCATCAAGGATCTGGCCGCCGAATTCGATATCAATATATTGGGGGGCGATACCACCCGCTCAAAGATAGATCTGATCATCAATATCGTCATACAGGGCATTGTGCCCGACAAAGAGATTCTGTGCCGCGATGCCGCCCGACCGTCGGATGTTATTTGTTCGACTGGTTTTTTAGGTGACAGCAAAGCCGGTCTGCATTTGATCCTCAATCAAATTGCCGCTGACACGCAAGGGCTCAAATCATTGCTCAAGGCCCATAACCGGCCGCAGCCCCATCTGCGGGAAGGCCGTTTTCTTGCCCGGCAGCCGGGTGTTCATGCGGCCATCGACACCAGCGACGGTTTGAGCTCTGATCTGGGCCACATTGCTCAGGAAAGCCAGGCCGGTGCCCGCCTGTATGCCGATAAAATTCCGATTTCACCAAACCTGAAAGATTTTTGTGCGCGCTTTGATTTTGACCCGGTTAAATACGCCCTTTCCGGCGGCGAAGATTATACCCTGCTGTGCACAATAGCGTTCGAACACGCAGAAGAAATTGCACATGACTTCGAGAAAAAATTCAAGCGAACACTGTTTGCCATCGGCGAAATCACCGCAGACAAACAGTTCACTCTCATCTATCCGGACGGTAAAACCAAACCCATAACGCCGACAGGCTGGGATCATTTTAAGGCTAAATAAAATGAATGAAACTGCTCAAGAACAGAAAACCCTAAAACGATATCGTAAAGTGCTGTCCATCGCCGGCTCCGATAGCGGCGGCGGCGCCGGCATTCAGGCCGATCTGAAAACCTTTTCAGCTATCGGCTGCTACGGCATGTCGGTCATTACGGCCCTGACCGCCCAGAATACCCGGGGCGTTAACGGCATCCACGCCGTCCCCCCGGCATTTGCCGTCCAACAAATCGATGCTGTTCTGAGCGATATCGGTGCCGATGCCATAAAAATCGGGATGCTGTATTCGGCTGAGCTGATCGAGGCGGTGGCCGCAGCACTCAAAAAACACGGCGCCCAAAAAATCGTGCTCGATCCGGTTATGGTGGCCCAGAGCGGCGATAAACTGTTGCAGGATGACGCCGTGGAGGCCATCAAAGCCTATTTGATGCCACTGGCTGAAGCCGTAACCCCCAACCTGCCGGAAGCCGAAGTCCTGACCGGACAGACACTCCAAAACCGGCAAGATGTTGAAAATGCCGCCAGCGAGCTGACCGCGCACGGCAGCCGCAGCATCTTGATTAAAGGTGGGCATGGAGATGACAATCAAAGCAGCGATCTGCTTTACCTGGCGGGCGAGAATCGTGCGGTGTGGTTGACGGCGGAACGCATTCAAACCCGCAACAATCATGGCACCGGCTGCACGCTCTCATCGGCGATTGCCGCTTATCTGTCCTGTGGTCATGATATCGAAAAAGCGGTGCAAAAAGCCAAAGCCTATATGAACCAGGCTATTGCGGCCGGAGCCGCCTATAAGATCGGCCACGGCCACGGGCCGGTGCATCATTTTTTCCGGTGGTGGGAGTAAGCGCCAGCCCATATACAAATTTAATTTCTGCTAACAACTATTTAAAACAATCTGCACACGGGATCAAATTGCTTAGAATCGTCGTCTAGCTCATTATTGGATTTGAGCTGATTTGCACAAGTTGTGTGAGCAATTCTTCAGACCCGCTTGCCGAGGAAAAAATCAAAGCCGTTTCCATTATCGGGCCGGATTACCGAAAGTTGGGAAATATTCCCTATGACAGTTTAGCTCAAAAACTCAGATCGAATGGAATCTCAGGCGGCAAAGCGGTAATAGATCCCCGATAACATCGCCCAGCCCAGAATCAGAAGCGTTAAAACCGCCAGACCGCCGGCCAGCAGTTTGTGGAAGCTATTTTCCTTTTTGCGTTCCTGATAGCCGAGCAAAAACCCCAGGCCGATGCCGGCCGCAATCCCGCCGCCGTGCGCCCAATTGTTGATCACCGGAATCATGATACCAAATATAAACAACAACGCCATCCAGATGCCGATTTGTTTATAGAGCGTCCGCCCGTAAACGCCGCCGCGGCTTTTACCGTAATACAGCAAGGTGCCGGCCAGGCTGCAAACCGATGCAGAGGCGCCGATGGTCCAGGGCACCGAAGCCAGATAGGAAACAACAAAACCGACGACACCACCCAGGGTGTAAATGATAAACATCCGATAAACGCCGTATTCTCTTGCAACCAGCAGCCCCAGCTGCCGGAAAGCCGCCATATTAAAAAAAATGTGTAAAATTCCACCGTGCAGATAGTTGGCGGAAATCAAGGTCCAGTATCGCTGATCGGTATCGATCGGCACGGTTCCAGTTGCGCCCAGCAATTCGAGGATCTGCCCTGAAGGTGATAAAAATGTCAACGGATTCATCCCGAGGGCAAATCCCCTGGGATTCAACAACAGTGAAATGGCGTAAATGCCGATATTGATGCCGATCATCGCTTTGACGAGCACGTAGGGATCATTGAAGCCGCGGGTCCAGATATTGTTTTTCCACCAGGCAGCCGGATGGGTTGTGCCGCAATAGGGACAGTGCCTCTCAGACGTGCTGATCAGTTTTTTGCAATTGGGGCAAAGCAGGGATTGTCGTTTCTGAGCAGGCATAAATCGAAATGGATAGCGACGTTATGAGATTTATTATTGTGGGTTTCCATTCAGAAATGAGAAATTTTTCCCAAGGTCACGGAAGAGGCAGATTTTACACCGGAGGCATACTTGAAGTATGTCGAAGATTAAAATCTGCATCTGACATAGAGGTTGGGAAAAATAGCCAATTCTGGATGGAAACCTTATTTGGACACCCAGGCCAACGTATCCGGAATCACCGGCCCGCCGACATTTTCGGAAATACGTTTCAAGGACTGCTTTAATTCAGCCATTTTGTTATCAAGGGTTTGCCGGTTGGGGGACCAATCGGCCGGGCAGGCAGTTCGCAACTGCTCGACCTCGGTATCGATTTGATCCACAATAGCATGCAGCCCGCGGATCGATGAGAAAACGGTTTCCTTATCCTTTTCCGGCAGGCGATCAACAATCCTGATAACATCATAAAGTTTGGCTTTCCAGCCCGTCAGATGTTCTTCCAAGGTCTCACAATAAGCAGTCGCGTCCATGGGAACCTCCTGATGCGATAACAGTGCCAGGCCGGTGGTGATATGAACGGCAATGGCAGCATTTTTTTCGGCAATTGACGGTCTCCATAACAATAAGACGTCAACTTATCAGGTCAAGTCCAGGCCCGGTCGACTGGAATCTATCTGTAATTCTGAATTCCATTTGATCACCTGTCATTTTGAATCGATTGGATACCCATACCAGGTATCACAGTGTGACATTGCTTTCCAATTGACTTAGCGCTACCTTTTTCTTATGATGAACCCGATCCATAAAATGTCTGTCATGTCCCATCCCATTTTCTGCAACCATAATCGGGAACAGACACATTTCTCGGCCAGCGGTTTTTTCTTGACCATCTCAGTTACTGAGCATTTTTATGCGGTGTGATGATTTGAGGATTGCGTGAAGCAGGAATACCAAACCAAAGCGGCTTCGAAACAAACCCTTGTGAGCCTGGTCATATTAGGCGTTCTGGCGGTTATTGCCGGCGGTGTTTTTAGGGCTCAATTCAGCTATTTTCCGGCGGTTCAACAGCAGGCTTCAAATTTAGCGGTTGGTGACAAAACACAACCGGCGCCTGCGGCAGCTGCCGAACCGGCATTGATCACCTCGCCGGCCGGACAAATACCCATGACCCCGCTCGAAGCCTTTGACGCCGCCACCCTCTCAGATAAAATCAATGGTAAAGCGGAGCTGTATCTGTCAGCGGGCTTCAAGCGCCTTAATAGCCAGCGTCTTAAAACAGAAAACAGCGGCGATGTGTGGATGGAAGTTTTCGTTTACGACATGCAAACACCGCAAAATGCCTTTTCAGTTTTCAGCGCACAGCGCAGAGACGATGCCCGGGCCCTGGATCTGGGTCAATATGGCTATCAAACCTCGAATGCCATATTTTTTGTCCATGGCCCCTATTATGTGGAGATTGTTGCTTCAGATCGGTCCGAAGCCATCCAGCAGCCGATGCGAACCTTTGCCGAAGCGTTCATTGCCAGGCATGCAGTCCAGACGCAGACCATTCAGGAAAAGGCGCTTTTCCCCAAAGCCGGACTGATTGAAAACAGCATTTCACTGGTATCTACCGATGCTTTCGGCTATGAGCGATTTGATCAAATATTTACAGCCACCTATCAACTGGATGACCAACAGTTGATGGCCTATATTTCGCGCCGTAAATCACCCGGAGAAGCCCAGGAAATGGCCGGCGCCTACGCCGATTTCCTGATGGCATTTGGCGGCTCGGCAACCGAATCGGATCTGGCGATCCCATCGGCTAAAGTGATTTATATTCTGGACACCTATGAGGTTGTGTTTGCCCAAGGCCCCTATCTGGTCGGCGTGCGCGAGGCCGCTGCTCAGCAGCCGGCACAGGATTTAGCCCTGAAATTGCACAAGCGCATCAAAGAGGCATCCCATGAACCGGATGTTCGGAATTAAGTTGGCAAATTGCGTCTCTTGCTCGGTGCTGAAAGACATTTTTATAACGCAAGCACGAAAGAAACAAATTTCGAAAAATATAATTTCGTGCTTTTAAATTTTCGTGTTTTCGTGATTGTTTTTAAAAATCTTAGCTGGAAAGTGTTACTTTGTAATGACGCTATTACTATAGAGGTAGAGACTTGAATAATCATCATTTAAACCGACGCCAGTTTATGGCGCGTTCGGCCAAAGCCGGGGCATCCATCGTAGCAGCCTGTTCCATCGGTTACTGGTTTTATGACAGCGCCGGTCCCGAGCGTCAGACTGCAGATGCAACAGCGCTCCAGATACCGGATTATTCGATGCCGGAACTTGGCAATCGCATGAGTATTGTGCGTGGCGACAACCGCTTTAAAACCCTGGAGCTGGCCCTGAAGAGCATCGGGGGGCTGGAGACCTTTGTCAAAAAAGGCGATCGAGTTCTGCTCAAGGTAAATGCGGCCTTCGCATCAGCGCCCATGCTTGCGGCAACCACCCATCCGGATATGGTTACGGCTTTAACCCGCCTGTGCTTAAAGGCTGGCGCCGCCTCGGTATCGGTAACCGACAACCCGATCAACGATCCGGCCAGCTGCTTCCGGTTAACCGGCATCGAGCAGGCCGCCCGCTCGGCCGGCGCAACTATTGTGTTGCCGCAAAAGGAATTTTTTAAACCCTATAGCCTGCCGCAGGCGCAGCTGATTCGCAAATGGCCGGTGCTGTATGATCCGTTGAGCCGCGTTGATAAAATTATCGGAACCGCACCGGTCAAGGACCATCATCGCAGCGGGGCATCCATGATCATGAAAAACTGGTATGGTTTGCTGGGCGGGCGACGCAACATATTTCACCAGGACATTCACACGATTATTAAAGAGTTGGCCATGATGATAAAACCGACCCTGGTGGTTCTGGACGGCACCACAACGATGATGCACAACGGCCCGACAGGTGGATCGCTATCGGACTTGAAGAATACCGCTACGATGATCGTCAGCACGGACCAGGTGGCCGCCGATGCCTGTGGCGCCACTCTGCTGGATAAAACTGTCGCGGATCTGGCGTTTATTAAAAAGGCAGAAGCCATCGGACTGGGCACCGCTGATTTCAGGTCCCTGGGTCCGGTGATGGAGTCCTTATGATGAAGGTTCTGGGTTCAGCGTTCCGGGTTCAGCGCTGGGAGTTGCGTGTTTCGAGTTGCGCGTTACGTGTTCAGAGTCGCCAGCAGCCAGAAGCCAGCGTCCAGAAGCCCGTAACGACAGGCTGAACCTTTAAACCTTGAACCCTGAACCTCTGAACCTTGAACCTCTGAACCTTGAACCATGAGCATTCTGACAACCCGAAGAGTTAGCCAGATATTTTTCCTTTTTCTATTTCTGTGGTTTTGCCTGGCAACCACATTGGGCGCGCGCTGGTTCCAGCTGCGTGGATGGCCGGTCAATTGGATCATCCAGTTGGACCCCCTGGTGGGTCTGGGTACTCTGTTGACGACCCGTACGCTTTATGCCGGTCTGGTGTGGGGCCTGGTCACGGTCGTACTGACGATACTTCTGGGCCGATTCTTCTGCGGCTGGCTGTGTCCGTTTGGGACCATTCACCATTTTGTCGGATTTCTGGCCCGGCGCAAACGCACAATCAAAGCCAAAATGGCACTCAACCGCTACCATGCGGCCCAGGCCATTAAATACTGGATCCTGGTTTTTCTGATGATTATGGCTGTGACTTCACTGGCCGTCGATGCGCTGCGTTTGCCGCGCACAACCCCGTTGGGATTTGCGATAATATTGATTCTGGGCCTCATAGCGCTGATTGTCCTGACGGTCCGCCAGGCAAAGCCGAGTGTCCCAAAAACGCTCCTGGCAGTTGTCATCATGGCCGGCGGCTGGGTATTGACCAGCTTCTTATTCCACGGAGACTGGCGCCCGGTGGCATCACTTCAAATCGGGTTGCTGGACCCTATTCCGCTGGTCTATCGCTCGATTAATTTAATACTTCTGCCGCTGATCGACCACACAACTGTGCTGGCGTCGAGCGCACCGCGACTTTACGCCGGCACCTGGCTGATTGCGTCCATCTTTGTGGCAGCCGTGCTGCTGAATATAATCCGGCCGCGCTTTTACTGCCGCTTTGTATGTCCCCTGGGGGCGCTATTTGGCGTGCTGGGTCGTTTTGCCATCTGGCGCATCGGCAAGTCCCGTGAAGAATGCACCGACTGTCACCTGTGTGAGAAAAACTGCGAGGGCGCCTGCCAGCCGACCCGTCGGATTCGAACGGCCGAATGTGTGCTCTGCCTCAATTGTATCGGTGACTGCCACCATGGCCTGATGGGCTATCATACCGCGCCATCGGCCGCAGGCGAGATCGTGTCACCGGATCTGTCCCGGCGTGAATTTTTAACGGCCACGGTCTCCGGCGCCGCCGCCATTCCGCTGTTGAGAATCGGCGGCAATCCGGGGCCCAACTGGAACACCCATCTGGTGCGCCCGCCGGGCAGTCTGCCCGAAAACCAGTTCCTGTCCCGCTGTATCAAATGCGGTCAATGCATGCGCATCTGCCCGACCAATGTCATTCATCCAGCCGGCCTGACGGCCGGCCTGGAAGGTCTGTGGACGCCGGTGCTCAATTTTAGAATCGGCACCAGCGGCTGTCAGCACAATTGCATTGCCTGCGGCAATCTTTGTCCGACCGCCGCGATTCGACCGATCAGCCTTGCGGAGCGTCAGGGGCTCGACCGATATGCCGCACTGGGACCCATTAAAATCGGCACCGCCTTTATCGACCGGGGTCGCTGTTTGCCCTGGGCGATGGACCGACCCTGCATCGTCTGCCAGGAAAATTGTCCGGTCAGTCCTAAGGCCATCTTCACCCGCGAGCTGTTTAACGTTGTCCGGCTCCAACAACCACTGGTTGTTAAATCAGCTGATGCGACCCGGATTCATTTTCAAACCGATGCCCTGGTTGCCAATCGATACGCCACCGGTGATTATTTTTGCGTGGACCCGGAGAGACCGGACCGGCAAAGGCGACGTATCATCGCCAACACAAGCAGCAGTTTGACGGTTGATGAAAATTACCCATTTGAACCGCCACCGGCAATTCAAAAACCGGTATTGATTCAAATACGGTTGCAGCAGCCCTACGTCGATCCCCGGCTGTGTATTGGCTGTGGTGTCTGCGAGCATGAATGCCCGGTGCGCGGCAAACGTGCCATTCGGGTGACCGCTGAAAATGAATCACGGACCCGTGAGCATGCCTTGCTGATTGAAGGCTGAAATAGGCGCGTGAGAATATTCATCATCAGTGCTTCTGATGTTATGACTTGAATTTTGCACGAGTCGGAGGCTTTTATATGCAAGATTCAGGTATGAAATCATCAGGATGGTTAACATGAAAACGAATTTAAACTGGACCCGCAGAGATTTTTTGAAGGCTGCCTGTACGGGTGGTGCAGCATCCATGTTGACGCTTAAGCCTAAAATGGTATTGGCTTCCGGCGACGCCGTCAGCGTCCCGACCCGTCCTTTTGGCAAAACCGGCATCGAGGTTCCGATACTGGGATTTGGCACCAGTTTGCACGTTGCCTTCGGCCAGTTGCTGCTCAAACAGGCGGTCAAATGGGGTGTCACATACTGGGATACAGCCCATACGTATATGGGTGGCAATAGCGAGAAAGCGATTGGTAAATATTTCAAGAAATACCCTGCAGACCGCAAGAAGGTGTTTCTGGTGACCAAGTCCCATGCATGGAGCGCTGAAGATCGCACCCGCGCCCTGAACGAATCACTGGAGCGTATGCAAACCGACTATATCGATCTGTATTTTGCCCACGGTGTCGGAAGCGTTGACGAATTAGACACCCAAACAAAACGCTGGGCGCGGAAAGCCAAAGCAGAGGGCAAAATTCGTTTTTTCGGCTTCAGCACCCATCGAAACGTAGAAGCATGCATGCTGGTAGCTGCAGACCTCGGCTGGATTGACGGTATTATGATGCGCTATAATTTTCGCTCCATGCACAGCGACCGCATGAAACAGGCTGTGGAAGCCTGTGCTAAAGCCGGCATCGGGTTGACCGCCATGAAAACCCAGGGCGGCGGACAGGTCAAAACCGACACGGCAGCCGAGCTTGAAATGGCAGGACGCTTTTTACAGAAAGGTTTTAGCGACGCCCAGGCCAAACTCAAGGCGGTCTGGCAAAACCCCCTGATAGCCAGCATATGTTCGGAAATGCCCAATATGACCCTTTTGATGGCCAATGTCGCTTCGGCGGTGGACAAAATTAGCCTGTCCGCCGGGGACATGCAGCGGTTGCGGCAATATGCGCAAGAAACGCGCTCGGATTACTGTGCCGGCTGTGCCGACATTTGCGAATCTGCCATGTTATCCGATGTTCCTATTGCGGATGTGATGCGGTATCTGATGTATGCGCGCAGCTATGGTAATCAAAAGAAAGCTGCCGCGCACTTTAAAAAAATTCCGCAAAAGATTCGAGAACAGATCATCCATCTCGATTATGCTTTGGCGGAACAAAAATGCCCACGCAAAATGGCAATCGGCAATCTTATGCAAGATGCTGTTAACAAATTGTTATAAAAGCATATACAAGCCATATTGCTAAAAACGAAAAAATCAGCTCGTACGATTGACCACTAAAACCTATTAATTCTTCAAATTGGAGGAATTCACCATGCCTGTAAAAAAGCAACATTGGTCTCGCCGAAAATTTTTAAAGACTGCCGGTATCGCCGGATTGGGCTCGGTTGTGGCCCCGGTAACCGGACTGGTGAACACTTCTGAAGCGAATGAAACCATTGCGACCCGCCCTTTTGGGAAAACCGGTCAGCAGGTCTCCATTCTGTCTTTGGGGGGAATGTTTGATATCGGATCGAGTCATCTGATGCTCAAACAGGCCATTAATTGGGGCGTGACATACTGGGATACAGCCCACAGTTACGGCGGCGGACGCAGTGAGGAAGGCTTTGGCAAGTATTTTGCCAAATATCCTCAAGATCGTCAGAAAATATTTCTGGTCACCAAATCAGCGGCTTGGAGCATCAAGGGCATGACGAGCGAACTGGATGAATCCCTTGAGCGTCTGCAAACCGACTATGTTGACCTTTTCTTTGTTCACGCAATCAGCAGCATCAGCGAAATGGACAAAGACATCAGAGCCTGGGCTGAAAAAGCCAAAGCGGCCGGCAAGATCCGGTTGTTTGGATTCAGTACCCACAGCAACATGGAAGGCTGTTTGCGTGGCGCTGCCAAACTGGATTGGATTGACGGTATTATGATGACCTATAATTACCGCTTGATGCACACGACTGACATGCAGCGCGCCGTCGACGCCTGTGTTAAGGCCGGCATTGGGATGACGGCCATGAAGACCCAGGGGGGCGGTCAGGTCAGAACCAACTCGGAAACCGAACTCAAGCTGGCCGGGCGGTTTCTGGAAAAAGGATTCACCGATGCCCAGGCCAAGCTGAAGGCCGTGTGGCAAAATCCCCAGATATCCAGTATTTGTTCGCAAATGCCGAATATGACCATCCTGATGGCAAATGTGGCTGCAGCTTTGGATAAAAATCAGCTGTCTGGTCGGGACAATGATTTGATGCAGCGTTATGCCGCAGAGACGCGCCCGGCATACTGTGCCGGATGTACGCAAATCTGCCAATCGCAGGTGGACGGAGAGGCCCCCATCGGCGATGTGATGCGCTGTTTGATGTACGCCAACAGCTACGATGACCATACACTGGCGGTTGAGGAATTTAATAAAATTCCACCAAGCGTTCAATTACGCCTGACGCACCTGGATTTTTCAAAAGCAGAGCGCCAATGCCCCCAGGGACTGCCGATTGCAAGGCTGATACAGGAAGCCATAAAGAAGCTGGCGACATAAAACCGGCTTGGTCGCACTTTGGTTCAAAAGCCACTATATTTATAATTCGATATTTTGATATTAAATTTCAAAGACTATTACCTGAATCTTGCACGAGTCGGAGACTTTCATATGCAAGACACTTCAGGGCGAAGCTATAGTAAGCTATGCTTCGCTCTGAATAACGCAACAGATGGACGCCTGAAGCTCGTGCAATATTTAGGTATGATAACATCGTAGCATATTTTGCGCTTCGGCTATCATTTCAGCCCGCAAACTTGCCGGTCGCAGCACCTCGGCCTTGCCGCCCCAGCTCATCAGCCAGTATTTGATCTCATCGGTGCCGGCCACCCGGGCCTCAAAAATTACGGAACCGTCCTTTTGGGGCTTAATTTTCTGGGTTGAATGCCAGGTTTTTTCCTTGATGTAACCGGCGACTTCAGGTGCAAAACGAATTCTGACGTTCTGGGGCTTGCCGTGAAACACCCCAAAGCTGGTCTGCATAAAATCTTCCACCTTAAAATCTGCGGGCATATCAAATGTTTCATCTGTCAACCGCAATGATTTGATGCGATCCAGTGCAAAAATACGGACATCTTTTCGCAGACCGCAATTTCCAACCAGATAAAACGCGCCATCAAAAAACCAGATTTTATATGGGGCCACCTTACGACGCGTCTTTTTTTTGCGGCTCATGGTATAGTAGTCAATTTCAACCATCTGACGATCAACGGTTGCCTGACTGATTCGGTCGACCACATCAGGCAATTGGTCATACCGTTTATAGGGTTTTGAGCCGATCTCTAAACTTTGCTCGATCTTTTTCAGGTATTGAATCGTCTCGGCCGGCAGCATCGCCTTAATTTTTTGGAAAAAGGATCCCAAGGCTTCATAAAAAACCGTATCCTTTAAAACCCGCATCAACCCCCGGCTGAAATACAGCGCCATGACCTCGGTCAGGTCCAGCGGGATCGGGACATCCTGCCGGGCACTGTCCAGAATCGACCACAGATTTTTACCATCCACCCGGTCGGTAAAAATCGGGAAACCGGCCAACTGCAAAGCTTCAAGATCTCGATATACCGTCCGCCAGTGGTAATCAAGCTCCCGGGCCAGATCGGCAGCCGATTTTCCTCTGCGTGATGCAATTAAGCTTTGCAAAATGCGCCACTGTCTGGCCAGTTGATCTCCCCGCGCCATTCATACCCTCCTTTGTCATAAAAGGTGCTCATTTCCATTCAGGTGCGTTCTGGAATGGTGATAATTTGAGACATCAAATGTTTAAATTGCAAATTTAAAATTACAAATATCAAACAAATCACAAAAATCAAAATCCTAAATTTCAAACATTTTTGCATTTAAAAACTTAGCGTCTTTGCTGCCCACGCCCGCCATGCGATGCCGCAAGGGGAGGCGAGCGGGTTTGCGTGAGAATTCAAATTTGAACATTATTCGATTTTTTTCAAGACTTTGTCCGTATCTGACAAACGACCATGTTAGTGTTAGATCAAAATGAGGGCGATTTTAAGTAAAAAAGCAAAGAAAATACCAATGGGGGAGTAAAAAATGACGAAGCACAATTTTAGTCCGGAATATGATGAGTGTTACGAGTACCATGGCAATACGACCATCGAGCTTACGCGCAGACAGGGCGAAATTACCGTATGGCGCGATTGGATCACCTTCGATACGGTTCAAGAAGCTGCTGAATACTTTAATGAGCATTGCAGCGCCTTATGTGATTAGGTTTCGGGTGTCCCGCCTTCGCTTTAAAAGCTACGGCCCGGCAGGCAGGTTTCAGGGGACAAAGACCAACCAGGGTGCGTCATTTTGCAGCTTTTTTCATTCATTATCTGCAAACTGACACCTGATAGGGACACCTGAAACCATAGTTATAGTCGCCTTTGGGGGGCATCACTTAATAAAGAAGCGGAGAGGTTGGAATGAATCATACGGCAAATATGGTCGGTACCGGTTGTTTTGCCAGGAGCCACACCTTACGGCTGCGTTTTTTAAAAGTGCTCGAGGATTTTACCTGGCTCAGGTTTGAAGATTTATGCCCTGCGGCAGAGCGGATGTTTAACAGTGAAAATGTGCGGCGGTTTTTTGGATCGGTGATTCGGTCAGGAACAGAAAGGCCCGATCAAATCGACCGGGCCTTGGAATCGGTTTTAGCTGCGACTGAAATCAATGGTTTTTATCTGGGTATGGACGAACACGCCTTGCACTTAATTGTGTTTTTTCATGATGCCCATAGCCAACCGGCAAACTTGCGCATACGGCTTGAAAAATTCAGTCAGCTGAAGAAAATTCGTCTGCATTGATGTTCGGCGCTTTATTCCTCTTTGGGATGGCATCCAATGCAGCTGGATGGTCCGGGATTGGGCAATGGACCGTCAAGCTTTTTCCCGGACATTTCAATTTTCCGGTTTTTAAGCTTCATCACCTTGTGGCAGCCGATGCACGATTCGTGATAGGCTTTTTTAAAATAGCGGATTTCATCAGCCCTCAAAGGCGTTCCCTGTTTGGTTTTGGTAGCCGCCTCTGTCACATCATGACAACCGGAGGTCATACACCCCTGTATTTGAGAAGTGTTGTCCCATTTATGATGACAGGTCTGGCACTCAAAACCAAAATGTCGGGAATGTGGGAAATCCACCGGTGCTCTTTTCTGCTCCACGCCATCGGGAGCACCCAGCACGATGCTTCCCATCGGAACACACATATCTTCAGCGTCTTGCTCACCGGATACAACCAGCACCGAGCCAAAAAATATCGCCATAACGATACACAATAGTAAAATAACCACCTTCTGCATATTGGACTCCCTTTTCAATTAGAATACAGGCTTTGATTCAGACAGGTGAAAGGGCAGAAACGACACATACCTGTAACATTTAATCAGCGTTGTCAAATTAAGGTGAAATTAATGCGCTATAAATCAAAAAATTTCAACCCTTAATTTCAATTTTTATTGTTGAGGGTTAAATTAAATCGATTTGGGCGTAAAACCCGTGCGGGCAATCCGGCTGAGCTTAATCTGTACAGTGCTCGAATACCGGGTTAGGCGCACGGGTCCAAAAGGGCGAAGCCAGAATTGGACCTGCACCGGCTGACACCACTCCGGGACAGCAATTGAAGTTGTCCTGTTAGAGAAGAAACCGCGGTGCATAAAACACGAAATATTTGACAATTGATGGCTAAATACGCTATAAAGTAATTAGAATCATTACAAATTTTTACTTTAACGCATTGTGGCGCATTGAGGTAAAACCCTAAAAAATGCATACATCGGCACAGCACACGTGCATGCGCTTTTGCTTTCCTATCCTAAAGGCAAGCAGGATACGTTTGGGGGAAGGTGTTAGCAGGAGGTTTAATGACAAAGCCCACGCCGGATGAGCTGGCCAAACCGAATAAGGCCCGGGAAAAGCAACCCACATCCAGGAACATTGATTCATCTGCCCATAAAAAGGGTATGGCGTTTCAAATCATCACCGAGCAGTCCCCTAACATGATCTTCATCAACAGGCAGGGGCGTATCGTGTATGTCAACAAACGATGTACAGATGAAGTGGGCTATAGCAAAGCTGAATTATGCTCACCGGATTTTGATTTCATGACGCTCATAGCCCCGCAATCGGTCGAGCGTGTGCGATCCAATTTTGCAAAACACATGCAGGGTCAGGACGTCGAGCCCTATGAATACAGTCTGATCACCAAAAAAGGCGCTGAAATAGCAGCCATCATCACCACCAGGCTGATCCGCTATCATGGTGAAGCAGCCATTCTGGGCATTATCACCGACATCACCGAGCGTAAG
>JAHEIW010000140.1 GCA_024639185.1 Deltaproteobacteria bacterium
TACGGCTGAACGACATTCATTTGCCAAAATGAAATTAAAAAAGCTTGACGCCAAATTCTGATGCAACTATAAAATAGCTAATTTGTATCTATGGAGCTACCGCTTTTGCATTCGATCTTAAGGGCCGCCAACCTGAAGGAGGTGTGAATGTCGCGTATCGTAAAATGTGCCCATATTCAGGCAGCGAATGCCCAACATGATGGCACACCCGCCGAAATTAAAGAAGCCATGATCCAAAAACATATCCCGCTCATCATAGAGGCCGGGGAAAAAGAGGTTAACATCCTCTGTTTGCAAGAAATATTCTATGGCCCCTATTTTTGTGCCGAACAGGACATTAAATGGTATCAAACAGCCGAACCGGTGCCGGGGCCGACCACAGAGCAGCTGGCCAAGTATGCCCAAAAATACCGGATGGTCATGGTGATTCCCGTCTATGAAATGGAAATAGAGGGGGTCTACTACAATACAGCCGCTGTGATAGATGCCGACGGCACCTACCTGGGCAAATTTCGTAAAATCCATATCCCCCACACCTGGCCGGGTTTCTGGGAAAAATTTTATTTCAAACCGGGCAATCTAGGCTTTCCGGTATTTGAAACCGCTTACGCCAAAATCGGAGTTTATATTTGCTATGACCGGCATTTCCCCGAGTGTGCCCGCCTGCTGGCCCTCAACGGGGCGGAGATCCTGTTTAACCCTTCCGCCACGACATCGGGCAAATCCCAGTATTTATGGGAACTGGAGCAGCCGGCTCAGGCGGTTGCCAATGGTGTTTTTATCGGCGCCAATAATCGCGTCGGTCTGGAAAAACCGTGGGAATTCGGCAAATTTTATGGCTCCAGCTATTTCGTTGATCCGCGCGGCGAATTGATCGTCAAAGGCAGCGAAGACAAAGACGAAATTGTCATCGCCGATCTCGATCTGGAGCTGATTCGCGAAGTCCGTGACGGCTGGCAATTTTTCCGGGATCTGCGACCCGATCAGTATACCGACTTGACCCGAACTGTCGGTTCGTAAAGTAAAGTATCAGCACATCATATCCAATTAGGCTGAACAAATTTGAACATCCCTTTGTTTAAAGCTTCATTTCAATCGGAGGAAGGAAGGAGTTTTTACTTTTACCCCCACACGGGGGCAACCGCATTAAGGAGGTCAACAGATAATGAGCGAAGAAAACGCACAGGAGAAGCAACACTGGATTGTTTATCCGCTTGGCAGTAAACCCAAGTGGCCGCTGGCGGTTCTGCTCGGCATCCAGCAGTATCTGACGATGTTTGGCGCCACGGTCCTCATCCCCTTCATTGTCGGCGGGGCCATGAAATTGCCCCCGGAAGAGCTGGCTTTGATGATTTCAACCATCTTTTTCACTTCCGGTCTGTGCACCTTGATCCAGCAATCACCGCTGGGCAATAAGCTGCCGGTTATTCAAGGTGGAACGTTTTCTTTTCTGGGACCCACATTCGCCATTATCGGCATGGTGGCGGCCCAGAAACTAACCGGCCCGGAACCCATGTGGCAGATTCAGATCCAGCATGTGGCCGGTGCCATTATGATCGCCTCGGTATTTGAAATTGTTCTGGGGTATACGGGCATCATGGGCCATGTACGCAAAATCATCAGCCCGATTGTGATCGGCCCCACGATTGCCATGATCGGTCTGGCGCTCTACGGCATTGGCGCGCCCTGGATGGCCAGCAACTGGATCATTTCCCTGATCACATTGGTTGCCCTGATTCTCTACTCCCAGGTGTTATCGCAAAACTCGCGAGTCTTCATGCTCTTTCCGGTTTTGCTGGCCATATTGACCGGCTGGCTGGCAGCGCTGATCGGTACGACAACCGGTATGATTTCTCCGGACAGCCCGGCCTATTTGAAAACCGACCTGATCGCCGCCACACCCTGGCTGAGCTTTAAACCGATGATGCCGTTTAAGTGGGGTGTTCCGGATTTCGGCAGCGCAACGCTGTGGGCCGGTGCCTTCGGCATGCTGGCCGGCTATCTGGCCTCCATGATCGAATCCATCGGTGATTATTATGCCTGTGCCCGCATATCCGAAGCGCCGGTGCCGACCGGACGCATGATCTCCCGCGGCCTGGGCGCTGAAGGCCTGGGCTGCCTGGTGGCTGGTATCCTGCAAACAGCCAACGGAACCACCACTTATTCTGAAAATATCGGCTCTATCGGTTTGACACGCGTGGCCAGCCGACGGGTGGTGCGCTGCGGAGCAGCAGTAATGCTGTTTATTCCGATTGTCGCCAAATTCGGCGCCGCTTTGGCCACCATTCCCAAACCGGTGGTTGGGGCCATGTTTGTAGGGCTGTTCGGTATGATCGCATCGGTGGGTTTGTCCAACCTGCAAATTGTTAATTTGAACAACTCCCGCAACCTGTTTATTATCGGCATATCCTTTTTCGCCGGACTATCAGTACCCTACCATTTCAGCCCGATGCTGTCGGCCAATGCGGTACCCATAGACTGGAGCGGAGCCGGTGCCTTTATTAGGGTTCTCGGCGAAATCCTGCAGGCCATCTTAACCACAGGAATGGCGGTGACCGCCTTGCTTGGCATACTCCTGGACAACATTCTGCCCGGCGCCACCCGGGCGGAGCGCGGCCTTGAAGTCTGGGAAAAGGAAGCTTCCGAAGAGGCCTGGGAGGAAGCAGAAGCGCAGTGGGCCGCGATGAAAGAGGGGGAAGCACGACCTGTTTAATATTGATCGTTTCAAACTTTAAAAAAAATTCCATTCTAAGGAATGCTATCATTTTGATTTTAAAGTTTGAAACCCTTCGGGATTGCCGATCTTACCGCATCTACTGTGTTAGATGCCGTTCCGCATAGTACACTACAGCGGAACGACATCTGCCTTGTAGCTGCGGCAACCCCGACAAGCGCTCAATATAAACTTTTGTTATATATGGGGAAAAGCGCTTCGTGCTTTTCCCCATTTTTACAATTTAGTTTCGCGATTTGCCAAAACAAAAAGGTCAATGAGTTGCCGAAACCATTACTTACCGTCATATACGTGCTGATGATAGCTATCGGGTTGGTGGCCATGTATTCGTTGTTGAATGCCGGCAACCCGGATAGTTTGCTGCGGCCGCTTTTTCCGGACTCCAAATATGATGTGTATGTGGCCATTGTCTCTTCGGTCCTGGTTTTCATTCTAGGTTTTTTTGTTTTCTTTTCACGGGATCAGGAAAGCTTCCGGCAGCTGGTGGCGCTGAATGCAGATAAAATACGCGATCTGCGCACCGAAGGCAAAAAGGATGAAGAAATCGCCGACTCAATCCTGGCGGCTATGGGCAGCTACGGCGGGTATAAGCATAATATGGCGCGCAAGAAGCTGTTGATATATCTTTCCGAATTCAAATAAATATCGGATCAGAAATGGCCCTTTTTTCGATGAACTGTGTTCTCCGCGGATTGTGCGGCCGTGTTCATCAAAAAAATTGCTCACCTCTGATCCGATATTAAATCCTTAAAATCCTGTATTAAATTAGAGGTCAATTTGCATTTTTTAGGCGAACAACAGTGGATTTATATTGCGATCGCGTTTTTCGGGATCATCGGCTATATCGCCTGGATGCGCTGGCGCGACCGCAAATGGATTGAGGCGCGCTTCGGCAGCCGCCCGACTCTGGCCATGAGCTTTGGCGTCAACTTTTTCGGAAACGCTTCCGAGCCGGGCAAACCCCGCCGCAGCAGCGGTTTTTTGCTGTTGTTCTCCGATGCGCTCTTCTACCGCAGCCGGGTCAAAAAAATAGAATTAGAGATTCCGGGTGCCCGCATTGCACGCATTTATCACGACCGGGTCCACAAAGGCGTCGACCTGCGTCAATCCCTCATAAAAATTGACTTCTTAAACGATGCCGGCCAACAAGACACCGCCGCCTTCAAGGTCCCCTACCCGCCCCAATGGATGCAGGCTATCGAAAATGCGCTTCTCAAGAAAGAATAGCAGCTGGTCGCTGGCTACTTGCTGCTGGCTGGCAGTTCTGTGTATCTGATGGAAAGCGGGAAGTCAGTAGCCAAATGCTAATCTTCGGTACCTTTATTCGTCCTCGTGCTCATCGTCGTCGTCCTCGACACAAAAGCCAATTACAATTACCACTTTAACTTTAGTCGCCAAACACCCCAAGCCGGATTGACATCTTGGTTTTAATTTTTAAGTTAGTTTATTACTTAGATTTTGCACAAGGTTCTTTAGATGCAATTTTAACTTTGCATTAATTTACATGCAAAGAAGGAGAAAATTATGGATGTCAAAGACTACTGCGAAAATGTGGGGAATGAACTGATCGCCTGGAAGGAGAAAATGAGTGATGTATCCCAAAAAGCAGCTGCCCTCAAAGAGGTGGACAGGGAAAAAGCGGAGCCGGTCGTAAAAGAGCTCAACGCCATCATGGATGATATCGATCAGCGCATCGCCACGCTGGCGCGAGAATGTCCGTCTGAATGGAGTGATGACAAGAGCGACATCGATGGCAAGATATCCCGGGCCAAAGACAAGTGGAAAGAAGTTTGGGGTGCATTAGGTGAAGAGGATAGCGAATACGGCATAGGCGGCGCTTAATGTTCATCCATAAATGGCTATTTTTCCCCAATCTCATTGTCAAAATTAGATTTTAATCGTCGACGTACTTTAAGTACGCCTCCAATAAAAATCTGATTTTTCCGCGACATTGGCAAAACTATCTCATTTCTTGATGAACATTAATACCTCAAAAAAATGCTCATATCTAAACTAAGCTAACTGATTCGGCAGCTAACTAAATTGTTCCGGATACTTAAAAATAAGGCAAAGAGTCTTGATTGTATGGGAGGGATTCCAATTTACAATCACCATGCTCTTTGCGCTATGCCCTCTGCCATTTTGGTATGCTCCGTTTTTGAGTCGCCTTACGCCTGGCCTACGAACATGATCTGGGGCATTGAAACCAGTTTTACTATATAAAATTTGCTCGTTTCCAATACAATATAGAAGCATCAGTACCGTGCAAGTTAAGAAAGTAGCCAACAATTAGAAATGATGAATTAGCGGTAAGGCTACTTCAAGTACGCCTCCAATAAAAACCTGATTTTTACTCGACCTTGGAAATCCGCCTGCGGACTTGATGAACATTAACCACAAAAAAACCTCATTTCCAGAGCGCTTTTGACTGACACGCGATCATAACCGGATAGGATGAGATTGGAAACTACACCTTTAGTTCGTAGTATGGCAAGTATCTAACCGGCTCGAAACCGAGCTTTTGGGCCAGATAGTATGAACCCAGATTCTCAGAACTGCATGCCCAGAGCGGCTCGTATCCATTTTCAAGGCAATGGTCAATCAACCGGGCACAGACATACTGGGCATATCCTTGTTTTCTGTATTCTGCTTTGGTCTCCATTCCCAAATCAATTTGATCTTCATGTATAAAAGAAGAGAACGCAGTGGCGATCCACTCGTTGCCTTTTATCAAACTGAATCCGATGCCTCTGTTGGCAAAATCCTTTTCGTTATCCCAAAACTTCCCGGGAACAACAGTCCCATCCATTTCAGTGAATAGCCTGTCGTCGGTTTTAACGATTTTATAATTTTCAGTGAAGCTTTTTTTGAAAGTTTTAAACTTGCTGGGATTAAACTTGAAGTTTATGCGGGTATGCTTGATGACCTTAACGCTCTTTGCTTTTTCAGTTGCGTGCTGTTGATCAGCATCTCTTTCCGCAGTGATCAAATTATCGCCAAGGGCTGCGGCTATTCTGACTTCACATTCAGCCGGGTGAATCTGCACCCACTCCTTTTTTAACCTGACTTCACCCCTGTTCAATAAATAATCCTTGAACGCGTTATAAATAAAATCGTCACGGATATCTCCATACAGCAGTGACATCCCATAGGGATGAACAACATGAAATACTCCCGGAGACCTTAAATCATCCACATAAACCTTGCCGCTGACATGCCGCTCAATTACAGACCAGGCAAAAAGATTGTGAAACGTTACATCTCTCAGTGCAGGAGCGGCCAGGGCATATTTTTCCGGCGGTAAAAGCTTCATTCTTTAATTTTTACAGGATAACTTTTACATGCTTTTCAGGTTAAAGCGGTTCCCCAGTCATATCTTCGTTTGATGTACTTCAGGATTAGAGACGTTTCGGTTCGAACGACCCCTTTGATTTTGTAGATCTGGTTAAAGATAACGTCATTCAACTCATCCAACGACCTGGCCACAAACTCGGTATAGATGTCGGAATCACCCGTGGCATGCACCACAAACCAGATCGATTTGATCTTCGACAATTCTTTTGTGACACTTTCAATTTTGGTGATATCGGCTTTAATCCTGAGTATACCGACGATTTTAAAGCCGAGCTTGATTGGATTACTGACCGCCACGATTTGAATGTAGCCTTCCTCAATCAGACGATTCAAGCGCGAGCGCACCGTAGCCTCTGAGATACCAATTTCCTTGGCAATATCGGTGTTGGGTATTCTGCCGTCTTTTTGTAAAAGCTCAATCATCCGGCAATCAATGTGATCGATGGTTTTTTTTCTATTTGGTGCAGCCCCTTTTTTCATGCGGCCTCCATTAAGCGCTATTTGTTTTAAATTTTGAGATGATTTCTAACACGCCCCCAACAAAAATTCAATCATATATTTATTTAATTAGCAGTTTTTTTATATTTTTTTATTATTTTTCGTATAAATAATATGAAAAAATTGCTATTTTCGCATAATTATGAAAAATCTTTCTTGACAACTAAATAGCATTTGCCTTAAGTTGCCTATTATTGGTACGGTAACAATTTAGCCTTTCGAATTTTATGATTGTGGGTAGTAAGCCCTTATAATTATACATTGAATAAGGAGGACGCGAAATGTCAGTGCCATTAATGAAAAACTATATCAATGGAGAGTGGGTCGAATCCAACTCACAAACAATCGGCGACGTTTGGAACCCGGCCACCGCAGAAAAAATCGCCCAGGTTGCCTACGGCACCGCAGAAGACGTGGACAAAGCAGTAAAGGCGGCCAAGGACGCTTACTGGGAATGGCGGACGACACCACCGTTGACGCGTGCTCGCTATCTTTTCCGCATGAAAGAAGCCTTTGAGGAAAATTTTGAGGAAATCGCCAAGGTCCTGACCACAGAACAGGGTAAGTGTATCGACGAGGCGCGTGGTGAAGTGCGGCGCATGATCGAAAATGTTGAGCACGCCACCGGCGTCACGACGCTAATGACCGGCTACACTCTGGAAGATATCGCCAAAGACATTGACTGCATGGGCCATCGCCAGCCGCTGGGTGTTTTTGCAGCGATCGTTCCGTATAACTTTCCTGGAATGGTGGCCTGGTGGTTTCTGCCTTATGCCCTGGTGACCGGTAACACCTTCATCGTCAAACCTTCTGAACAGGTGCCCATGACGCAAACCAAAATTTTTGAAGTTCTTGAAGAGGTCGGCTTGCCCGAAGGTGTTCTCAACATGGTGCACGGCGCCCACGACGTGGTCAACGGTCTACTGGATCATCCGGACATTGAAGGCATCTCCTTTGTGGGCTCTACGCCCACGGCCAAATATATTTATCAGCGCTGCGGCGATACCGGCAAACGGGTTCAGTCGCTGGGCGGCGCCAAAAATATCGTGGCGGTAATGCCCGATGCGGACCTGGAGGCAGCCATGCCCTCTATGATTACTTCATTTTACGGCTGCACAGGCCAACGCTGCCTGTCGGGATCGGTGCTGGTACCGGTGGGAGACGTTGGCGACGAGCTGATTGAAAAATTTACATCTGCGGCCAAGGCGATGAAAGTCGGCAGCGGCCTGGATGAACAAACCGGAATGGGTCCGTTGGCTTCTGCTGCCCAAAAGGAAAAGGTACTGGGCTATATTGAAAAAGGGATCGAAGAAGGTGCGGACCTGGTCATGGATGGCCGTGGTTTTACAGTTGATGAATACCCGAATGGGTTCTTCGTCGGGCCAACTCTATTTGACAATGTCAAACCCGATATGACCATCGCCAAAGAAGAGATCTTTGGCCCGGTGGTCAGTGTGGTGCGCGCCAAAGATCTGAATGAAGCCATCGAGCTGATCAATACCCGCGGTTTTGCCAACGCCGCCTGTATCTATACCAATGATGGCGCCACCGCCCGGGAATTCAAATACCGCGTCTTACCGAGCATGGTGGGTATCAACATTGGTATTGCGGCACCAATGAGCTTTTTCCCGTTTGGCGGTGCCGGCAATTCAATGTTCGGAGACACCAAGGCGCACGGCCAGGAAATCTTTAACTTTTTTACGGATACTAAGGTTGTCATTCAACGCTGGTTCTAAAACTGGCTTTAATTCCATCATCTCTTGGCCGATAGCGGTGTTGCTTGAACCAGAAAACCGCTAACGTACTGAATGTACGTGGCGCAATTTTCTGCTCCTCGCGCCTTGCTATCGACCAAGAGCTAAAGATCTTAAAGCCAGTTTAACAATTTATTTAAAACCGGTTTACGCCGTGCCAGCGGACATGATCTAAGCTTTTAAAACCAATTCTACAACAAAACTAAATAAGGTCCGCGCCTTGCTATCGACCAAGAGCTAAAGATCTTAAAGCCAGTTTAAAAATTAATATGGAGTAATGGAGCACTGGAGTACTGGAGTGATGAATCTTGCGGGTTTGCGGTTTAGATATTTTT